>NZ_NKHR01000011.1:0-130940 GCF_014467285.1 Xenorhabdus sp. PB62.4
CCGGCCTTAATTTTGCTCAGCAAGGCGGATTTTTTTGCAAACTCCGTTTCGTTGCGCTTTTTTTAAGCGACAGGCGGGTTCGTTTATAGGTCAGTCCCTGCTTTTTCAGGGTATTCGCCAGCGTTTCAAGCGTACAGGGCAGGGAACCATGCCTTGCCTCAACGCACTGGGCTATTCGGGCGAGCGTCAGGGACTCTGCGCTGGCCGCTTCGACCGCAGTGGCAATCATTTCAGGCGTCATAGCGAGATACCGGCCGCCGGCATGGCCCCCTAATAATCCCGCAATCCCGGAATTGTGCCATGTGTGAACCCAGTTGTAGATAACCCGGAGACTGCATCCTATCTCAGCGGTGATCTGGGACGGCTTGACGCCTCTGGCAAGCATGAGCAAACCCGTTCCTCGCGTACGGACGTCCCGGTGTGGGTGATTCAAGGCCAGTTGTTGCAATGTAATTCGTTCAGACTCAGAAAGTGTTATCTTCGATTTCATAAGAACAGGTGGAAAATCGGGTTATCGGGTTATTGATTATAACAGTAATGCAGATAATTTATCTTATTAACTTATTATCTATTATGATATAATTTTCATGGTTAATTTTTAAATCATATCTATAAAATGGATAATTTATACTCTCCATCTTTCAAATTTACTATAGAGTTTGATGGGTAAATATTAGTAAATACGTTCCTCTCTGATACTATAACCAGATGTTCCTGCAGAATGATGCCTGCATGTAATATCATTATAAGTAACAGAGACATATTCCTCTGGTTGTGCTCCGGCATGATTAATATTGTGTGGATATCTTGTTGAGTAATCGACAATAGAAGCCCCTTTTATCAATATGCGATAATATTTTTCTTGGGCACCATTTTGAGAAGTTCTAACAAATTCGAATTCTAATGTCAGTTTCTCATTGTTTGAGATAGCCATTAATATTAAAGGCGAGGATTTGTCTATAGGTTTTATAAAATCTACGGGATGATGTGAAACGTTTTGTGCACGAGTAATGGAACTATTAAATTCAATTACAAATATTTTATCTTCATTACCTATCTGACATTTATTGCCAATTGAGTCGAGAGATGAGCATCCTGCGGAAATCAATCCTTGTTTGTCACCTTTGAGTGTCAAATAAATTAAGTTAGCCATCTAATTTCTCCTTATGTATGTTTTGTAATTTCATCATTATCAAAAACAATTTTTGATGTCTAGGGTTTATTCATTTAAATTTAGGCATTAATCACATAATAATAAAATATTCCATAATTATGGTTTATTGTTTTTTATATAATATTCGCACAGGTTATCTTTTTTATTTCTAAATTAAGTTTATTAATCACTTTGAAGTTTACCATTTTAATGGGTTTGAGATATGTATAACCTCATAAGAGGATGATTTTCGATAATGGTGTTGAAATTTCAACCCATCACGGATTATACTCAAAAGATAAATTTTTATAATTGTGTTTTCTATTCGTATGATGGAGCTTTACAGGAATATCCTTGAATACCGTGTTTGACATAAAAAATGTGATTAGAGGGAAATTATGGAAAGTTGCTCAAGAAATGATGAAGGATGGGTTTATTGCAGAGATAATAAACCGATAAGTGTTGATCAGGCGCTTGAAAAGAGAATCCTTGTATTAAAACGAATTATACGCGCACTTAGAAAAAATGCAGAACTCAGGGAGGCATGTGGTGGTAAGCGATATACTGGTCTGGATGAGTCTATCTATTATGATCAGTGTGGCAGCCTCATGTCTGCTGATGAAATTTTTGAAAAGAATAGTTGGGTAAGAGGCACTGAAGATTTATTTGTTAATAGTTATCATGGTCTTAATAGATTAGATGATACGTATACTGAATATGCTCCATTTAATATAATAGTGCGGTCTGTCAGGGAAAAGATGCTATCAGTTAATCCACTAATTATGAAAGAAAATGCAGAAGCCATTTATCTATTGATGGAAGCATTGAATCCCAATGAGTTTTTATCTGAAGCGGCAGAAATAATATTATCTTCTATTTTGGATGATATTTCAGGCCAAAGAAAAGAGTTATTGGTTGCGATGTTGGTAGGTAAGGGTTTAATAAAAAAACATAGAGGGTTTGAAACGTTTACTGGTATGGTGGAAGAGAGAACAGAAATAGCATTTATTGATTTTGGTATTAAATTTGTTCCTGAGTTAATAAAAAATAGTATGATAAGAAGTATTATTGTAGCTACTATTGTTCATAACATGGTAAATATAATTTCTATTAAAAATAGTTTTTTTCTCAGAAAAGGGAAAGGAATCATTAAGGGTGCAAATGCTGTGGTTTTTTTATTGTCTAATTATGGAATTGTAGAAAAGTTATCTAAATCAGCAAGGAGATTAAAAATAAACTATCCTTGGGTATACCATAAATTAGATGAAGTTAGACTAACATTGTCTTATCATTTTTTTGAAGATATTTTTGATGAAATACTTAGGTTGTCTGAAGTAACAAGTTCTAATTCAACTGATCGTGCTTTTGTAAAATCTATTGAAAATCTGTTGGATAACTATGCAACATAAGGTAATAATATTGTGAGTCGATTATTATTTTTTATTCTTCTTATTTATATAAATTTTTCTGTTACTGCTTGGGCTAAGGATTCAACTTGTAAAGTTGAACCACCAACTCTCCAAGTTTGTTTGAATTCAGCAAGTAAAGGGGATTCTGAAGCTCAATATACAATTGGTTATTTTTATATGAAGGGCATAGAAGTACCCCAAAACTATGCCACAGCTATGAAATGGTTCTTAAATGCTGCCAACCAAGGCCATATTAAGGCATTAAATAGTATTGGTTATTTTTATAGTAATGGCTTTGGTATTAAGCAAGATAAACAAAAGGCTATGGAATGGTATGTGAAAGCAGCCGAGTTGGGAGATTCTAGTGCACAAAATAACTTAGGTATGATTTATGATCTTGGAGAAATTGTTCCGCAAGATTATCAAAAAGCGATGGAATGGTATCTTAAGGCGGCAAAGCAAGGGTTATCAACTGCCCAGAATAATATTGGTTTTTTGTACCGCAATGGTTATGGAGTATCACAAGATTATCAAAAAGCAATGAAATGGTATTTGAAAGCAGCGGAAGGTGTCAGCCCAGCAGCAAGATTCAATATCGGTTACTTATACCAAAATGGGTTAGGTGTTGAAAAAGATGAGCGAAAAGCGCTGGAATGGTACCAAAAAGCGTTAGAAGCCGATCAAAATTTTACTGCCGCAGAATTGGCTGTGAAAAAACTAACGAAAAAACTTAATCAAAGAAAGTAAAAAATTATCATCTGGTTAAGTGAATTTTTTACTTTTTGGTTTCCATGAAAAATGGTGTGATTGCTGCATTAAGGGCGGAGAAATTCTTATATCAGTTAGTATGCGATTTGATTAGAATCTTAATTCAAGCATCATAGATCTCAATAATTACCGTTATAATTAATGTTTATATATAAAATTTAACTAATTTGTTTCATGAATATATTATGGTGAATTTTTTAGTTTAATGAGAGTTTCAGTTTATCAATAGAACAATAACCATTATGCGGTGTTTATAAGTATAAAGTTAGCTAAAGTATAACTATTTTATATTAATAATATGCTATTTCAGAATATTATCTTGCTCAGGATAGTATAGTACACAAATATGAGAATTCGTTTTTTAGTGATGATTGGTTAAATTTCAGACTGGTTGGTGTGCTTGTTATTTGATCTTGAAATCGAAAATTTTGAGTGATTGACAGTAAATAACGATCGAAATAAGCATTTTTAATAGTTTTTATCTATCAATTGTTTCTTATAAATAGTTAATAACAATTTTTACGACGAAATGAGTTAGTGTATCTTGATTCCATTAGTAATAGGGGTTTTATTAATATTGTTCATATAATATATTTCTGTAAGCTAAATTTATTTAATAGCATTTGGCATGGAGGCCGTGTTTATGTTTTTCCTATATATGGATGCTCTCTCCTCTATAGCATTTAATCAACATATTTATAACATAATGGGTGTTTTTTAACCCGAAACACTTTTTTTGGTTATTTTTATACATGTGTGACTGTATAAATTGACGAAAAGAAGAGAAATTATCATTCACCATATTGTCAAACTGATATTGGGAAGAAAATAGAGATAAGTATATCTTTCTTTTCTTTTTCGACCGTTGGTAGTGTATTTATTAAGGATTTTTGATGTTAAAGGATTGCATTTATTAATTTTTAAATAAAGCGTATTAGATTTTTATTGATATTAATTTATTATTTTTAGGGACTTTGATCGAAAGATGTTTTCTTCTCGATGAGTTTTATACATACACATAATATAAATGGAATAACGAAGTGAATTTATTAATGAGATCTGCTGTTATAGTGGTGGTTTGGTGTTCTATGATTGTTTCCGTATTTGCTGCTAGTAATAATGGTAATATTACCTTTACGGGTAAAGTAACTAAAGGAACATGCTCTACTGCTGTAGTGGGTGATAGTGGTAGTGTCAATATGCTTGATGTTGGCGTGGGGGATTTTACAGCCAAAAGCGACGCTAAAGGTGATACAGATTTTAAAATTGAGCTGAAAAATTGTAAGTCATCGGGTAGCTCTTTAGTGAAGGTCGCATTTACTGGTGGTGCAGATAGTGACGATACAAAAGTGCTGAGGAATAACGCAAAGGGTTCTGCCGCAGTTGGTGTCGGCATTGGTATTTATAAGAAATCAGATGGTTCGCAAATCGCAATAGGAAGTGTACCTGTAGATGTTGATACTTTACCGGCTAGAAATACTGCTTTTAATAAAGAATTACCTTTTATTGCTAAATATGTGGCAACAAAAGATATAGCGGATATTAAAGCAGGTTTAGTGACAGCTAATGCGAACTTTACCGTAAGTTACGATTAGTTCCAATTTCTTACGTTTCTATTTATTGCCTTTGTGATATCCCCACCGTGTTTGGTGGGGTATCCCTTATCTTGAATTTGTGTAGGGATATATCGTTATGTCAAAACATTTTTTGATCGGGTTGTTATTTTTTCTGCCTGTTTTCCTTGCTACCCCTGTCCACGCGGGAATATCACTCAGTAGCACTAGGGTGATCTATGAAGCCTCGCAACGTGAAGTCGCCATTTCCGTCATCAATGACAGCAAAGAAAATGTATATCTTATTCAGTCCTGGGTAGATATTTTTACCCCTACGATTGAATCTTCTGGTCAAAAAACACCATTTTTAGTCACACCACCTTTGTTTCGTTTAGATGGTGAACAAGAAAATCGTTTGCGAATTATTCTCATGAATGGCGCATTACCACAGGATCGTGAATCTGTTTTTTGGCTTAATGTTAAGGCTATTCCTGCCCTGAATAAAAATGATACAAGTCGCTTACTGATCTCGCTGAAAAACCGGATAAAACTTTTTTATCGTCCGGCAGGGCTGACCGAACAACGCGCTGCGAAGGCCTATCAACAACTTATTTTTTCCCGGCAAGCAGGACAATTAATGGTGCAGAATCCAACGCCTTTTTATGTCTCTTTTTATGAGATCACGCTTGGGAAAAGTGCCATACCGGAAACCGGCATGATAGCGCCGTTTAGCCGTCGGCAATGGCCGTTGCCTATAGATTCTGGTAATACCGTTACCTGGAGAGCCATCAATGATTATGGTGGTATCACTGATCCCCAATATCAAACATTATCACTTGTGCAATAACTTATCAGTCAGAAGATGTTTAGAGTCATGAGATTGATTATTCTTGCTGTCTATAAGCGGTTAGCGTTGTTGATGGTCATGTTGTTGGGGGTATTGTTGGTGATACCTGTTGCCGGGCATTCCAGTGAACTCTTTGACTTAAATGCCTTGGAAATCCATGATCCGTCTGCTCCACTACCCGATTTAAGTTATTTTTCTGAAAAAGGTGGCAGTGCACCAGGAATATACAGGGTTGTTATCCGCGTCAATGATCAGGATAAGGGTACACAAGATATCCAATTTGTGATGGGAACCGCGAAGAAACTTCAACCTGTTTTATCAGTTCAGCAATTGATTGACTGGGGGGTTAATACATCTGCTTTTCCAAAACTGAATTCGAATGAGCAATTTACTGATTTATCTGATGTTATTCCTTATGCCGACGCATCATTACAATTGAGCCAACAAACTCTGTCGATCACTATTCCTCAGGCAGCAATGGCAGCAGCAGCTCGTGGTGCGATTGATCCATCACTTTGGCAGCAAGGAGAATCAGCATTATGGGCCAGCTATGATCTCAATGGTGTAAATACCTGGGGTAAAAACGATTCTGGTACGAAGAATTTCTATATGAATTTACGTAGTGGATTGAATTGGGGAAGCTGGCGTTTACGGAATTACTCCACCTACTATCGGAACCTTGGCAAAAATAGTGGTGATAAATCATATTGGGAAAATCTGAATACCTCTTTGCAGCGTGATATTCATGCGCTAAAAAGCCAGCTTGTGATTGGTGGGACAAATACACAAGGCGATTTGTTTAGTGGATTTGCTTTTCGCGGTGTCACCTTGATGTCGGATGATAACATGTTGCCGGATAGTCAACGGGGGTTTGCTCCGGTTGTGAGGGGAATCGCAGAAAGTAATGCTCAGGTTACTATTCGTCAAAACGGATATATCATTTATCAGGCAAATGTTCCGCCTGGTGCTTTTGTGATTGATGACCTTTACCCAACCTCTTCTGGGGGAAATTTGGATGTAGCCATTCGGGAAGCTGATGGGCGTGAACGTCACTTTGTTCAACCATTTTCATCAATTCCTGTTATGTTGAGGGAAGGGCACTTCAAATACAATTTTACGCTGGGAAAATATCGTGATTCGCGTGCAGATGCCTATCAGCCAATCTTTACACAGGGCGGGATTTATTATGGTCTGCCATATGCAGCAACCCTGTATGGCGGTATGTTGCTGTCTTCAAATTATCAGGCGTATGCAGTTGGTTTAGGATACAGTCTTGGTCATTGGGGATCGCTGGCGTTTGATATTACGCAGTCACAGGCTGATATTATCCATAAAGGCCAACAACGGGGTTGGGCCTATCGGGTACAGTATGCCAAAGACTTTGAACAGACAGGCACGAATTTTTCACTGACCAGTTATTATTACCCTTCGCCGTATTTTTACGAATTTCAGGACATCAATAACAGAGCGGCATATGATGAACCATTACATCAGAATAAACATAAACTTCAGTTCACATTGAGCCAGGGTTTGTCGGATTATGGCAGTCTCTATTTTTCCGGTTATCTACAGAATGATTGGGGACGCAGAGGCGTTACCCGCAGTTTAAATGTCGGGTACAGTGTCAGTTATGCCGATATCCATTACACCCTGAATTACGTCCAAAATATGAGTTCAGGTGACTCAATGGCCGATAATCAACTGGCATTTAATGTACAGATTCCCCTCGAACGTTGGTTGCCAAATACAAGTAGCTGGGCGACTTATAGCATTAATCATAATCGTCGGGGTGATATCAACCAATCAGTTGGGTTGAGTGGTACCGCCTTAGGTAGATTAAATTACTCCTTACAGCAGAGCCATGATAATCATGAACAGGGCACTAGCGGCAATATAAACCTTAACTATAAAGGCTGTCATGGTGTGTTGTCTGGCGGATATCACTACGGTAATGATTCACAACAGATTAGCTACGGTCTCAGAGGGGGCGTGGTTGCCCATCGTCATGGCCTGACCTGGTCGCAACCGTTGGGGGAAACCATTGCTTTGGTCAAAACGTCTGGAGCTTCTGGCATTAAAGTCACTGGCTATAACGGCGTTGAAACGGATGGACAAGGTCATGCCGTATTGCCTAATGTCAGCCCCTATCACCGTAATCGTATCGCCTTGTCACCGGATTCTTTTGGGGAGGGCGTGGAGATCGGGTCTAATATCCAGACTGTCATTCCAACGCAGGGAGCTGTGGTCGTGGCTGACTTCCAAACACGAATCGGTCGCCGGGTGCTGTTCACCTTGACTTATCAGGGCAAACCCATTCCTTTTGGCGCAATAGTTACCTTGAATGAAAAAAATACACTTCATGCCTTGACTACAAATCACAGTATTGTTGGCAGTGGAGGAGATGTTTATTTCGGCGGGGTTCCAGAACAAGGCCAATTATCTGTTCAATGGGGGAATGGTCAGTTTGAACAATGTAAAACGCGTTTTCATCTGCCTGAAAGTAAAGCAATGGTGATTTCGCTACATGAAGAGTGTCAATGATGGCTATTTTATTTCTGCGTTAACAATATCTTCTGTATTAATAATGGGAAATATAACAATAAATTATAGAATTAATATGAGGAATGGCCGATGAAAATATTTATTTATCCATGGTTATTGTTGGCTTCTGCGTTTTTTTCTTTCGGTAAAGTGTATGCCAGTTGTTCTGGCGGTGATGAAACATTACCCCAAGCTGAAGCATCTATTCCGTTAGATGCTCCTTTTCTTTCGCCAATTGATGAACTGGTTGTAAGAGATTCTATTAAGACAATAACCTGCGAAAATTTGCCGGCAGATATTACAGATATATCTGTCGGTATAAAAGCCTATGGAGTATTTTCAGGAAACACTTTTAAAAACCGTAAAATTTTTAAATTGGGCAATAGTGGTCTTGGATATACCGTCAGAGGTTCACATAATGTTAGAGAAAATCGAAAATATGTCACTGACAAAGAAGTATTTTCTGGTTTAAATACCCGGAAAATTTATTCTGAGAAGGTACAGGTCAATGGTTTTGCTAATTTGAGCCTTGCACTCAAATTCGACTTCTACAAAATTGGCCCAATCAATCCAGGTGATTATACTTCCCAATTATTAGGGGCTATTGTTATCGTACCCAATCGTGGAGGGAAGACCCAAGAGTTTAAATTTACTGCGAGTAAGATAACAGTTAAAGTACGATCGTGTTCCATTAATGATAGTCATATTCAAGTACCATTAGACACGATCACGCAAATGCAGTTACCCAAAGTGGGCTCAACAGCAGCGGAAAAGGCATTTGATATTCCTTTAAATTGTGATGCACGTATTAAAGTTAACATGCGCTTGCAGGCAGGCTCTCAAGGCGTTTATGACGCCCAAAAAGGCATTATCAAACTTAATCCTGATACCAATGTCGCCAGTGGTGTTGGTATTCAAATTTTAGATGGTAAGAAGGCAACTCCTATTCCCCTTGGTAAAAAAATTAAATATATCGAAACCACAACAGAAGGACCTGTCACTATTCCTTTAAAAGCGCGTTATTATCGGTATGGTAACGTTAAAGCAGGGATAGCCAATGCGACAGCCACCTTTACTATGAGCTATGAATAATATTTCAACTTAGATTAAGTTTATTTATTTTCGATCCTAATACAGGGGATGATTTATTTAAATTTGGCATCGCAAAAATAACATGATCTACTATCGAAGGTATAATGAATATGATGTATATAATGTATATAACACGAAATCTTCCCCCGCAGAGTTAGGCTTGTGTCTGTGGAATGTAAATTAATTTTTATCTGTCACTTTTTGAATATAAGTATATATGCAACGCGTAAGAGAAAGTTAAGACAAAAAATTGGATATTAGCATAAAAATTATGCCTTCTTGTGTAGGGAGGAAAGAGATAAATATACAGAAACAGACCTCTTATCAACGCATCACCTAAGAGGTCTGTAGATATTACTGCTTAAAGCAGTATGAAAAAATCAAACGCTAATCTTATGGCCCGATAGCGCTGAATTATGACGTGCTTGCCCATCAGCACCATAAAGAGAAGGACTGTGATGACTTTTCAGAAAAGCAATTGCCTTACTATTCAACTTAATATGCTGATCCAGCAAAAATCCATTGTGTGTATTTAAATCACGGATACGTTCAACCGTCTGGCCGATTTGCTCCCATAATATTGCCAATCTTTCATGGTTAGCATAAGGCTCATTTATTTTCAGCGTTTCGTTTAGTTGCTGGCGCTTTTGTTCTGCGTGATCAAGTGCTGAAAGCAAAAATGCCTTTTGCTCCGTGACTCGATGTAAATGATTCGCTTCAATAAAACCTTCGCTTAATATGCGCTGTTCTTCTGCCATCGTGTGCGAAAGCGAATTTAAATGCGCACTTTGCTGTTCAAGCAAGAGTTGAAGTTCTTCCATTTATGGCTCTTTATGAATTTGATGGTTTATTTATCATATTCCATATTTTCAAGGGCTTCTCTGAATAGGGCATCAGCAATTTTACCGCTGTCCATCGTCAGTGTTCCCTGTGCAATGGCTTCTTTCAATTGTTGTACTTTCTGGATATTAATATCCTGGCTACTTGGCTGGACGAGCTTTTTTTGCGCTTCGCTCAGTTTGACTTGCGTATCGGCGCTTTTTTCTGCGACAGCCACAGTTCTTCGAGTGATCTGAGCCCCTTCATTGGCATTGCGTTGCTGTAAAGCAGCCATAGCCAGTAGAGGTTGAGTGCGTTCAATACTCATAATCGTAATCCTTTAATCAGGCATTATCTATTTGTCTTAGGTAGCAGGCGATATACCGCTGGCATGCCTGTAAAATCATGGTCTGTTGGTTATATCGGCTTGAAGAAATAAAACTTTAGCCATTTATAACATCATTTTTACACTACCATTTTCTTGGGCTTCACCAGTAATAACCTGCCCGGACTCTAAGCGGACACGGATATTATCAAAACTCGCGGCGTTGTTAATCGCTTTTCCTTCGTAACGCACTTGAAAATGGTGCCCATCTACGGTGACGACTACATTTTGTCCAGCTTTAATCGCCCATGGACGCCGAATCATATTGCGTGTGATGAATTGTCCGGCAGGTATGTTGCGGATAGCAATACCATTTTGTATGGCCTTACTGTTACGGATTATGTCGTTTGGCAGCTTATCTAAAGCTCCCGTTTTTGTTTGGAAATCTTTTTCTGTCAGTACGGTATTGCGATTAATCGTTCGCTTAGAAACTAAATAGGGACCAATGACGTTGACGTAGACCTGAATAAATCGGCGTTGCTGACCGCAAGTCACCGGGATAGAAAGATTGCCGCAATTTTTGTTGCCAAGTGACGGCTGTATTTCAGGAAATTCACAAGTCGGCCAATGTTGCTCAGGCGTTTTGATTTCC
This sequence comes from Xenorhabdus sp. PB62.4, assembly GCF_014467285.1. NCBI lineage: Bacteria > Pseudomonadati > Pseudomonadota > Gammaproteobacteria > Enterobacterales > Morganellaceae > Xenorhabdus > Xenorhabdus sp. PB62.4. The sequence continues at coordinate 11,160 of NZ_NKHR01000011.1, forward strand.
ACCGTGATTTTATGACCTGGTGTGTGATGAATCTGCCTGAAATAATCATTGATCGATTGCGGTAGATTGCTCCCCCAAGCTAAAGACGTACTAAAAAATAAATTAAGGAAAATGGCAAGGAATCCGATAAGTTTTAATGTCGACATGTCATCCCCCTTAACCCTGTTAGCGAACCATGATTTCAAAAAATATTCAGTACCTGTTGGATGTTAATAGTGTAACTCGATTGATTATTCGTTAATGGGATAAATAGCAATTCAATTTGTTTCTATTCTTCGAATCACCTTTTTCTTCTGGGTTTATTCTGTTAGCTGCTTAGAGCTTGTACCCTGCAAATTTCACGAACAGACCCGAGGGAGGAATATGCTCGATAAATTAGATGCCGCCTTTCAATTTCGACAAGAAGCGCTGGCACTCCGCAACCAGCGGCAGGAAATTTTGTCTGCCAACATCGCCAATGCGGATACCCCTGGCTATCAGGCGCGTGATATTGATTTTGCTGCTCAATTGAAGAAGGTAATGGCACATGGTCGTGTAACGGGGAATGGAATTGGGCTAACTCTGACTTCCGATCGACATATTCCCGTTCAGCCTCAAAAACGTCTGGAGATGGATCTGCTGTATCGGGTGCCACACCAGACGGCCATGGATGGAAATACCGTTGACATGGATATGGAACGCAGCAATTTCGCAGATAACAGTCTGAAATATCAGGCTGAACTTACGATGACGAATGCGCAGATCAAAAGCATGATGTCAGTTCTACAGTCACAAGGATAATGGGAATGTCTCTACTCAGTATTTTTGATATTGCCAGCTCTGCGTTGTCCGCTCAGTCTCAGCGACTGAACGTCAGCGCCAGCAATATGGCAAATGCCGATAGCATTGTAGGGCCGGATGGCGAGCCCTATCGCGCTAAGCAGGTAGTATTCCGTGTCGCCGCGCCGGCAGGGCAGGAAATAGGCGGTGTTCGCGTGAGTGACGTGGTGGATGATCCCACGCCTTTCCGTCTTGAATATCAGCCGGGCCACCCATTAGCTGATGAAAAAGGTTATGTACGTATGCCAAATGTGGATGTGGTCGGGGAAATGGTCAATACGATCTCCGCTTCCCGCAGCTATCAGGCGAACGTTGAAGTGCTTAACACCACTAAGTCCATTATGTTGAAAACGTTGACTTTAGGTCAGTAACAGGAATTCCATTATGGCAATTACCGCTTCAATCAATGATTCATTGGATAATACCACCGTAGGCGAACCCGCTTCCGAAATCAAAACAAAATCACAAAACAGCGACGATATTAAAGGCAGCTTCTTGAAATTATTGATCGCGCAGCTCAAAAACCAAGATCCAACCAACCCAATACCAAACAGTGAAGTAACTTCACAGATTGCACAGATCAGTACCGTTGAAGGTATTGAAACACTCAATAAAACGTTGGGATCCATTGTTGGGCAGATGGGTAACAATCAGGCAATGCAAACGACATTGCTGATTGGCCGAGAAGTCATGATACCGGGTGATAAGATTTTAGTCGGTTCCAGTGAAGAAAAAGGCATCAGCATAACGCGGTTTGGCCTTGAACTGAGCCAGCCAGCCGATAGCGTCAAAGTTAAAATTACAGAAAAAAGTGGCGCAATGGTGCAGGAATTGAATCTCGGCCAATTAGGTGCTGGCGTTCATACCTTAGAATGGGATGGTAAAGACGCAGATGGCAAGGAAGTGGAAAGCGGTGCGTATAACTTCACGGTTTCCGCAAGCAACAAAGATGGACAGTTAATGGCAACTTCGCTGACATACGCCGAAGTGCAGGGCGTCATACGGGATAAGGATGGCACTAAATTAGATTTAGGGCTGGCAGCGGATACGGTAACTATGGATAAAGTTCGTCAGATTCTTTAATTAAATGGAGGACATATGTCTTTTTCACAAGCAGTCAGTGGCTTGAATGCCGCAGCGAGTAATTTGGACGTTATTGGTAACAACATCGCAAACTCGGCGACATTTGGCTTTAAATCCAGCTCGACAACCTTTTCGGACGTTTTCGGCGGTTCAGAAATAGGCTTGGGTGTTAAAGTTTCTGGCATGGTTCAGAACTTTAAGGATGGCTCAACCACCACAACTAACCGTCAGTTGGACATGGCAATCACACAGGGTGGTTTTTTCCGCCTGCAAGATTCCAGCGGTAATATTTTCTATTCCCGTAACGGTCAGTTCAAAATGGACGCAAATCGTAATCTGATCAATATGCAGGACATGAAACTGACTGGCTATCCGGCGGTACAAGGTCCCAATGGTCCCGAAATTCAGCAGGGCGGAGCACCGAGGCCAATTTCAATTCCAACTGATATGTTGAATGCGAAAGCAACGACGAAAGTCGAGCTGAAAGCGACTCTGAGATCGATGGATGATGCTAAAACAAAAGGCACATTCGATCCAGAGAAGAGAGATAGCTTTAACCACAGCGCACCCATGTCAGTTTATGACAGTTTGGGTAATAAACATGATCTCAATGTGTTCTTCGTGAAAACAGCAAACAACCAATGGGAAATTCATGTTAATGATAATTCTGTCCCCGGTTCTACCGCTGCAAAATTGGGCGATGTGACATTTGATGGCCATGGTCAAATGGTCGGCACAGGAAACGCATTCACCTTCAATATGCCAGCCCTGCATGGTTCACTTCCTGCTGAAATCACTATCGATTTTAATGGCAGCAAGCAACAGAATATTGACCAGTATTCTACCTCCAATCCGATACAAAATGGTTACGGGGCAGGTCATTTCACTAAGTACAGTGTGGATAATGACGGCAAAATTTATGGTGATTATTCCAATGACCAGAAACAAGTTTTAGGTCAGGTAGTGCTGGCAAACTTCGCCAACCCTGAAGGCTTGGCTGCGCAAGGCGATAACGTTTGGGCAGAATCCGGTGCATCGGGTAGTCCGGTCGTGGGTATCGCAGGCTCTGGTAACTTCGGTAGTCTGATCAGTGGGGCGCTCGAAGCCTCTAACGTGGACATGAGCCAAGAGTTGGTCAATATGATCGTCGCCCAGCGTAACTATCAATCCAACGCCCAAACCATCAAGACGCAGGACCAAATTCTGCAAACGCTGGTCAGTATGCGTTAATAAGCTCAGGCGAATAGTTTTATGGATCACGTCATTTATACCGCTATGGGAGCGGCGCGCCAAACGTTGGAGCATCAGGCTGTCACGGCCAACAATCTGGCCAACGCATCAACCCCGGGCTTCAAGGCTCAGCTTGCTGCATTGCGTGCCGTGCCGATTGAAGGTGAAACCCTGCCGACGCGTACATTGACCGTTGCCTCCACCCCCGGCATGGATAGCCGTCAGGGGCCAATGAATTATACCTCCCGTCCGTTGGATGTGGCTGTTGGACAAGGCGGCTACTTAGCAGTCCAGCTCGAAGATGGGGCAGAAGCCTATACCCGCAACGGTAGCATCCAAATTTCACCTGAAGGGCAACTGATGGTGCAAGGGCGCATGTTGATGGGTGAAAACGGGCCGATTGATATTCCACCGCAGGCTGAATTGACCATTGCGGCTGATGGTGCCATCTCTGCTTTGATTGCCAGTGATCCGCCTACATTGTTGGGCCAGATTGGCAAATTGAAAATCGTCAAACCGGAAGCCGGACAAGTGGTACGCGGTGATGATGGTTTGTTCCACTTAACGCCACAGGCGCGGGAACAGCAGGGTAATGAATTGGCCGCCAGCACGGAAGTGAAAATCATGCCGGGTGTATTGGAAGGCAGTAATGTCAATCCAGTGGAAAGCATGGTGAACATGATCGCCAACGCGCGTCGCTTTGAGATGCAGATGAAAGTCATACACAGTTCCGATGAAAATGCACAGCGGGCTAATCAAATTCTCGCTATGAGTTAATCGGGGAGGATAAATTCATGATCCGATCTTTATGGATTGCCAAGACTGGGCTGGATACTCAGCAAACAAATATGGATGTTATTGCCAACAACCTGGCAAACGTCAGCACCAATGGCTTTAAACGTCAGCGCGCGGTATTTGAAGATTTACTCTATCAAACTGAACGTCAGCCAGGCGCGATGTCGTCTGAACAGACTAACTTGCCATCGGGATTGCAGATTGGTACGGGTGCACGTCCAATAGCAACTGAGCGTTTGCATAGTCAGGGTAACTTGGCGAAGACCGATAACGTCAGAGATGTGGCTATCAAGGGGCAGGGCTTCTTCCAGATCCAGATGCCGGATGGCACAACGGGCTATACCCGTGATGGTTCATTTCAAGTGGACCAAAATGGTCAGTTGGTGACAGCCGGCGGTTTTCAGGTTGTACCTGCAATCATCGTTCCAGACAATGCCACCAAGATGAGTATTGCCCGTGACGGGATCGTCAGTGTGAATGTGCAGGGGCAAAGTGCGCCTCAGCAAGTTGGGCAATTGACACTGACCACGTTCATCAACGAAAGCGGTTTGGAAAGTATCGGTGAGAACCTGTATCTGGAAACCAACAGTTCCGGTGTTCCCGTGGAAAACGCACCGGGTATCAATGGTGCCGGATTGCTCTATCAAGGCTATGTTGAAACCTCTAACGTCAATGTGGCGGAAGAGCTGGTCAATATGATTCAGGTTCAGCGAGCCTACGAAATCAACAGTAAAGCGGTATCAACGTCTGATCAGATGCTGCAAAAACTGTCTCAGTTATAACCTAATCACGAATAGTGGGGGGAATATGTCCCTCCACTATTTCTGCGATAAACTTAAGAGCATAGAAGATGGATACAATGCCCGTTGCCGAAAGCCATGCTAAAAACCATGTAGCTTATGACTCTGCCGGTTTACGGAAAAACCGGGAAAATAAGTGGCGTATCAGCATATCTGTGGCGGTATTAACCTTGTCGGCACTGACATTAGGGGGCTGTGCTTACATACCGCACAAACCGCTGGTGGAAGGGCAGACAACCGCAAAACCCGCCGAAGCACCTGCTCCAATGCCAAATGGTTCCATTTTTCAGGTTGTCCAGCCGGTTTATTACGGTTATCAACCCCTGTTTGAAGACCGTCGTCCACGCAATATCGGTGATACGCTGACTATTATCCTGCAAGAAAACGTCAGTGCGAGCAAAAACTCCTCAGCCAACGCCAGCCGCAATGGTAAAACAGGTTTCGCTGCTGCTTTAACCCCCCGTTTCTTGCAGGGATTGATAGGCGGTGACAAAACCGATTTGGGCATGGAAGGCAATAGCGAGTTTGGCGGCAAAGGAGGGGCAAATGCCAACAATACATTCAAGGGCACGATTACTGTGACTGTGAATAAATTGCTGGCAAACGGCAACCTGCATGTCATAGGGGAAAAACAGATCGCCATCAATCAGGGAACGGAATTTATTCGTTTCTCTGGCGTAGTGAATCCTCGCACTATCACTGGCAACAATACGGTTAGCTCCAACCAAGTTGCAGATGCCCGCATTGAGTATGTTGGTGATGGTTATATCAACGAAGCGCAGCATATGGGCTGGTTGCAACGTTTCTTTATGAATATCTCACCGTTTTAAAAGAGGGTGGTCAGGATGAAAAAATTAGTCGCCAGCCTTTTTACGTTTTTGCTGGTTCTGTTCAATACATTCGCGTCTGCCAGTGCTTTTGCGGAGCGCATCCGCGATCTGACGACCATTGAGGGCGTTAGGGATAACGCGCTGATTGGTTATGGTTTAGTCGTTGGATTGGATGGGACGGGTGACCAAACCATGCAAACGCCTTTCACAACCCAAAGTTTGAGCAATATGCTGTCACAGTTGGGGATTACTGTGCCGTCCGGTACCAATATGCAGCTTAAAAATGTGGCCGCCGTGATGGTGACAGCAAAGCTGCCACCTTTTGCGCGTTCAGGGCAGAACATTGACGTTGTGGTCTCCTCATTGGGTAATGCTAAAAGCTTACGTGGCGGGACATTGCTGATGACGCCCTTGAAAGGGGTGGATAACCAGGTCTATGCGTTGGCTCAGGGAAATATCCTCGTGGGTGGCGCAGGTGTGAGCGCCGGTGGTAACAGCATTAGAATCAATCAGCTTGCAGGTGGGCGTATCTCTAATGGCGCGGTGATTGAGCGAGAATTGCCAACGCAATTCGGCCAGAAAAGCACGTTGAACCTGCAATTGAATGATGATGACTTCGGTTTGGCTCAGCAGATTAGCGATGCGATCAACCGTCTGAAAGGAACAGGAACGGCAACACCGCTGGATTCCCGCACCGTGCAGTTGCGTCTGCCAATAGAAAACAGCGAACAGGTTAAGTTTCTGTCTCAAGTTCAGAACCTGACTATTCGTGTTAATGATGGCGATGCCAAAGTGATTTTCAACTCTCGCACCGGTTCAGTGGTCATGAACCACAATGTGACATTAGATAGCTGTGCGATTGCTCACGGTAGCCTGTCTGTCACTGTTGAACGTCAAACGGTCGTTAATCAGCCTGATACACCATTGGCGGGGGGAAATACCGTCGTGACCCGCAATACGGGCGTTGGCATTCAGGAACAGGGCGGTGCATTGCAAAAAGTCAATGCCAGTGCGAACCTGACTCAAGTTGTACGTGCGTTAAATGCACTGGGTGCAACGCCAACAGATTTAATGTCGATTTTGCAGGCGATGGAGAGCGCAGGCTGTCTGCGTGCAAAATTGGAGATTATCTGATGAATGACTTTCTGACGATGTCTAATGCTGCTTATGATGTTAACTCGCTGCATTCACTGAAAGCTAAACTGTCACAGGAACCACAACAAGGGCTACGGCAAGTAGCCCAACAACTGGAAGGCGTTTTCGTTCAGATGATGCTGAAAAGCATGCGTTCCTCATTGCCGCAAGATGGCATTTTGAGTAGTGAACAGACCCGCTTTTATACTTCGATATACGATCAGCAAATTGCTCAAGACCTTTCCCAAAAGGGACTGGGGTTTGCTGACATGATCGTTAAGCAATTCTCTGACGCTAATAATATGCCGAGTGAATTGGCGGGCGCCACGCCGATGCCACTGGATAATGAAATCCTGCACACATTGCCGAAACAGGCATTGGAGCAATTTATGCGCCGGGCGATGCCTGACCATTCCTCTTCGGCCTTCACCAATGGTTCAGCCCAGTCGAAGCCATTGCCAATGAACAGCGCCAGCTTTGTTTCCATGCTTTCCTTACCGGCCCAGTTAGCAAGCCAGCAAAGCGGTATTCCTCACTTATTGATTATTGCTCAGGCCGCACTGGAGTCAGGTTGGGGGCAACGAGAAATTCTGACCGCAGAAGGCAAGCCGAGTCATAACCTGTTTGGCATCAAAGCGGGGAAACACTGGAAAGGGCCTGTCACCAATATCATGACGACGGAATACATTGATGGTGAACCGAAGAAAATGCAGGACAGCTTCCGTGTGTATGGTTCTTATGTGGAAGCGATAACGGATTACGTCAAGTTGCTGACAGAAAATCCCCGCTACGCCAAAGTCGCGCAATCCACGACGGCAGAGCAGGGCGCGTATTCCTTGCAGGACGCAGGATATGCCACCGATCCCGGTTATGCCAAAAAACTAGTGTCACTGATCCAGCAGTTAAAGAATACCGGCAATCAAATGGCAAAAGCCTATGCCTATAATTTCGATAACCTGTTTTAAATGACAGGTGGCGGAATTAAGCGCATTTCTGCTCAAGGAACAGAGAGATGTGCCGATAACTGTAACAGTGAATGACCTCCTATAGAGGGAGGATTAAAGAAAACGTAAAAGGATCTACACATGTCCAATAGTCTTATGAATACTGCCATGAGTGGTATTAACGCCGCGCAGGTGGCAATGAGTGTAGTGGCTAATAACATTGCCAACTCTAAAAACGCGGACTATAACCGACAGACTACCGTGCTGACACAAAATAATGGAACCATGACGTCGGCGGGCTTTGTCGGCAATGGTGTGGTTGTCAACTCCATCAATCGTGAATACAGTGAATTCATCACTAAACTACACAATGAGGAACAAACGAAACACGCTGCCCTGAAATCTTATAACGAGCAGATCAACAAAATCAACAACTTATTGGCAGATAGAGACACCAGCCTGTCCAACTCAATCGGCGAGTTTTTCAAAAATATGAAAAGGGTTGAGGGGGGGGCGGAAGACAGCGCTGCCAGAACCACTGTGCTGGACACAGCAAAAGTTTTGGTCAGTCGGTTCAAAAGCGCTGGTGACTCTTTGCGTCAGATAGACGGCAGTATCAATGATCAAATTGAACAAAATGTTCGAGATATCAACAACTACGCGGAAGAAATTGCCAAGCTGAACAATGAAATTACGCGTATGCGCGGTATGGGCACGGGTGAACCACTGGCATTGCTGGATAAGCGTGATGAAGCCGTTAACCGCTTAAACCAACTGATCGAAGTCAATGTGGTTCAGCAGGATCGCGGCATTTATAATGTCTCATTCGGTGGCGGTATGACACTGGTATCGGGCAATAAATCCTACCGATTGGAAGCTATTCCTTCCAGTACTGACAGCGGCCGCATCACACTGGGTTACAACAATGGCGTAGCGGGAACCAAAGAGATCGATGAACGCTTTATCTCTCAAGGTGCACTGGGTGGCGCATTACAAGTGCGCAGGGGAGTGGTGGATTCAACGCGCAATGAATTGAACCAACTGGCACTGGTGATGGCGGATCAATTCAATCAGGTACAAAACGGCGGTTTTGATCTGGACGGCGAGAAAGGCGTTGATTTCTTTAGCTTCACTAACCCTGAAGTCGTTGCTAACGGTAAGAATAAAGGTTCGGCTGGATTTACAGTGGAATATGCTGATACCACTAAGGTCAAAGCCAGTAACTACACCCTCAAATTTGAAGGGGGAGACTGGGAAGTTCAGCGTGCCTCTGACAACGCGATGATCCCTGTGAAAAAAAACGGCGATACGCTGGAATTTGACGGTCTGAAAGTCAAAATTGATTCGGCTAAGGCAGAAAATCACGACAACTATATGCTGAAAACGGTCAGCAACGTTGTGACAAGCTTAGAGGTGAATCTGAAAAATACCAACCAATTGGCGACCTCCGATGCCAAAAATTCCGGCCAAAGTAATAACAACAATGCAAAGAAATTCCTTGCATTGCAGGATAAACTTTTAGTTGATGGCAAAGCTTCCTTTGCCGGTGGGTATGCCTCACTGGTCAGTAAAGTAGGCAGCGCGGCGAATAAAGTTCAGGTCGACCTCGAAGCGCAGGGGCATATTGTTAAGCAAATTAATTCAGATCGCCAATCGATTTCCGGCGTCAATATGGACGAAGAATACGGCGAATTGCAACGCTTGCAGCAGTATTATCTGGCAAACGCTCGTGTGATCCAAACCGCAACAACCTTGTTCGATGCGATTTTGAATATTCGTTAATCACCGTTTGGCTGAAGATAAAAAGGAAATGATATTGTGCGTGTAAGTACGAATCAATTATACACTCAAAAAATGAATGGGATCTTTGATGCTCAATCTAAGTGGATGAAATTGAGTGAACAGTTGTCCAGTGGTCATCGGGTAATTAATCCGTCTGATGATCCTTTGGCGGCTTCGCAGAGCATCATGGTTTCTCAATCTGAGTCGAAAAACCAGCAGTTTGCCACAGCTCGCAACTTTGCCAAAAGCACTATCTCCTTACAGACGAGTATCATCGGCGATGTTATACAAACTACCTTCAATGTTACAGGAACATTGGTGGCAGATGCACATAGCGATCAGGATCGTGCATCTTATGCACAGCAGTTGAAAGAACTTAAAAAAGCGTTGCTGAATTTAGGTAACAAGACTGATGGCAATGGTCGTTATATTTTTGCTGGCTATAAAACGGATGTTCCTCCTTTCGTGGAAGATGACAGTGGGAAGGTGAGCTACGTCGGCGGTGATCAAGAAATTACCCAGAAAGTAGATGATAACCGCTCAATGATTATCGCCCATACCGGGAAGCAGGTATTTTTATCTCAGCCTAGCAAACCTATCAAAGAACCTGATAACAAAACCAACAGTGAATCAGATGTTTTTGCTTCCATTGATATGGCAATCAAGGCACTCGAAATCTCGTACAGCACGGCGAGTGAGGACGAGAAGAAAGAAGCTGAGGAATTGATGGATAAAGCTAATCGTGGTATCCGTAATAGCCGGGAAAACTTCTATTCCGTGCAAGCCGTGTTGGGTTCGCAGCTTCAGGAGCTGGATAAATTGGATGCGCTTGGCAGTGAACGTAGTATTGCTAATCAAGCGCATCTGGGAGAATTAGCTGGTGATGATTTGATAGGTATTATCACTGATTACCGACAACAACAAACGGCACTGCAAGCTTCCTTCATAGCGTTTACCGACTTAAAAGGCATGTCTTTGTTTGAGATGCATCGCTAATTAAGATTGGTATGCTATTTTTATTTTAAGCCCTTAGCTTCTTTTCCCGTAACACGGGGGAAGATAAGGGCTTATTTGTTCTCTTTATTTTGTCATTTTTCACTTACTGGCAGTATGTTCATTTCTGTTTTCTTTCTTTCTTTCATTTCCTTTCATGATTCAAGAACTGTTATCGTATTATTTCAATTTGTTGTTATCAGATTTGGCAGTTTCTCTATATTTTCAACATGTCTTCTACATAAGAAACTGATATTTTAAAAAGTCGTAAAGTGTAATTATTAAACAATATTTGTATAGACAATGACTTGTAAATAAATGGCAATATAAAATAGATAAAAAGAATAAAAATTCTAAAATTGTAGTTTATGTCAATGATTTATCCTTTATTTATAATTATGGTGAATGATTCTGGGAAATATGCAGTAATCGACACGATTAAAACCAATTTTTCCCGTAGATTCACGAAGGAAAGATGATCCGTTCCATAAGGCGTAAAATCACTCCCATCCATGCTTAATTTCGGTTTTTTTATTTAGTATATTATTTTATCTTGTGATCGAGATCTTATCTTTGATAGGAAAGAGAAATAATACATTAGCTTTTTTGATATAAACATTCTTGAATGTGCATTGGTGGTTTCTTGTCTAGGGGTAGATCTCATCTTACTATTGATGATAAGAATAAATAAACATGAAAACTATAAGTATACTCTTTTGTATTATCTTTATTTTGTACAGTGCAATATTAATTGGGTGCTTTTCGACGGTTGATCATGACTGGATGATTGGGAAAGAGGGAGTCAATACGGTTTGTGATGTAGTGAATACTTTTGTAGTTAATGACGACAGAACATTAACAGCACCTCTGTGTTTGGTCTTTTTATTACCTGTTATGATTCTTTTTATGATGAAGGGAGTAAAAGGATTTGCGGAGAATAAATTACAGTCGATAGTGTATTTTTTGACAGTGATGTTTTCAATTGGAAATTGGTATTGGATGTTTTTTGGTCGATTTGCAGATTGTCCGTTCCCTCCAAACTGACTATGATGATTATTGGAAGGTAATGGTGTTGAACATTATCTCCCAATAAGAATTATGCAGAATAAGCCATTAATAATTTATTGCCTGTTCCTGCCTTGATTGGAGTGAACGGCATTTTCATCTTGGCGGTTTTTTAGGGGCATCGTTGCTTGATGCTTTTTTAAAGAAAAAATGGGTGGTCAGGCAATTGGACAGCCGGAAATTGGTATTAACAGAATCAGGGAAACGTGGGCTTAAGCAGAAGTTTCGCGTGGAAATAGATAGCGGCATGGTTCCCTATGATGAATATTTTACCCAACGTATATAAATAATGTTTAATGTAAAATGAATTTTAGCTATATTCGTTTTGATATTAATTTAAATTGTTATTATTGTTTTATTTTATGAAGTCAATGTTCTTCTGATTACTGTTTTCTAAAGTTTATTTTTTATTACTCATTTGATTTTATTGTAATTTTTTAGATTACTTAAAATAACAGAGAGATAAGATTTGAAACAGGCTTCTTAACTTTATTTGTTGATTGATACTCGATATCATTGTAATGTTTATGGCGCTAATTCATTGCCCACGTAAAAATGAACATGTTAATTATAAATAAGAAAATTAATGGAATCTCTTTATCAGTCGTTATTTAAGGCATTTTGTTTATAGTTTAAGTGAGGTTATGTTAGCGAATATGAAAAATCATCAGTATTCAATGCAACAAGTTTCTTCTGAACTGATTCATAAGGTTAATAATTACAAATGCAGTAATGACTGTATCAGTCCTGTTTTCGGGTTTTCCAGGCTTTGGATGTTTTTACTAATTTCAACAAATATAGGAATTCATAAATCTGTCATTAAATTTCAATTAAATGATAACTTGAACAATGAGAAAATGGCTTCTGAAAACGAGGAGCGATTAAGTTTATTTCTTTATCGGCTGCATCTTGAAAACAGCGGGTATATAAGCATAATGGCCGCTATCAACTTGGGGAGTCTTATAGAGATGTTTATCCGTAAGTATGGTTTTATGAGTAGCAGAAGTGCTGTTTATTCTTTTTTGTTTATTAAAAATTATATTATATCAAAAATAACTCATCTTATTTCATATGGTTCACTTTATCATAATGACTCTTTAATGAAGGGTATTATCTTTAATTTTGTATCGCGTTATTCTTCATCTTTTATATTCTTCAATCTTAAAGCTGCATCATTGTTAGCGGCTTTACTTCATACCAATCTCACTGTTATCTGTATTCCTGAGGATTCTTCTCCTCTCTGTTGTGACGTAACTCAAAATTTATTAGGGATGGCCCCAACTTAATTTCAATCGAAAAATACTGTCAGTAATAATTATATTAAAAATAACCACAAATGCTATTGGTCATTCTTTAGCACCATAGTGAAAAACTGACAGAAAATTATTTCTCCGGTTGAATGATAAGTTTTGTATTTTTGTCAGTCATTTTATATGTCATTTTTTTGAGGTTCTGAATATTCGTGTCATGGCTTGCAAAAATATGGCACTGAATGTTGTTGAATCGTTATTGGGATCCTTTACGGTTATTAAAATTAAGCTCCTGAAAACTTGATAGTAGATAGACAAAATTGCATCAAGTATAGGCAGAATTTGCTCTTCACCAAAACGAGTATTTAAACCATGAATAAGCTGATTTTTGAGCTGTCTCGGTCACAGCAAGCTGTTTTCAAAATGGAAGCGTTTCATTTGACTGGCTACCCGTTTTATTTGAGTGTTGCGGTACGTTTAAACGGGGATATCTCTCTGGACAGGCTGACTCAGGCCGCTGAAACGACTCAGAATTCAATGGATATATTTCATATTGGATTCGTTAAAGATCATGCGGAAACAGATCACTTGGCAACACAGTGGCATGGCATCCGGCGGCTCACGCCTCACGCGGAAGTCATACAAGTCGATTTTAGCGGTTACCCGGACCCTAGACAGGCTTTCGAAAGTTGGGCAGAGCGCCAGACGTTGATAGAAGAAGATTTATCACTGACACCGGTGCGCGTTTTTGCCGTGCGTTTTCAGCCGGAACAGACAGGGTGGTTTATTAAGGCGCATCATGCAGCTACAGATGGTGAGGGATTGTCAGTACTGATAGAACATCTGATGAGTGCGCTGGAAGAAGAAGAGCCGGATACGGAATATCTCCTATTTTCGGTTAACGCGGAGGGTGAGCGGAATTATGAAAACTCCCGGCGTATGCAAAGAGATGAAGCGTATTGGCGGAGTATTTTCAGTGACAATACCGGTAACGAAACGGAATCAGCTAATGCCGGCAAAATAGCCAGCCGTTATCCGATTGGTGACTATCGCAGACTAACGCCTCGATCCCGGCGTGTACGTTACGAACTGAGCGAAGCTGAAAACGATATGCTGCGCCAGTTTAAAAGTCGTGGCGGCTCCATTTTCAGGCTGTTTTTCGCGGCAGTCGCGTATACACAAATGGTTATTGAGGATGGCAATGGCGCTTTATTGCAGGCACCGATGCTTAACCGCTGGAGTCATGAAGAGAAACGCTCTGCCGCTATGGCAGTGGCACCGGTTTTGATCCCCGTATCTCGTGAAGCGGGGGAGACGGTGACAGATTGTTACCATATGCTTAAGCAGCGTTTGCAAAAAGCGGTTGCTCACTCACGTTATGCGCCAGGCGCCCGATGGAATGAATTTGCATCACAAGATTGGAAACGGATCATTCCCGCTTTCGGGGTTTCCTATCAGACTGGCATTTTCCGGAAAACGGTCTTAGGTGCTGATGTATCAATTGACCATATGCAGGCAGTAGAAGCCCTGTTTGCAACCATTCATATCCATGACCGCTTTGAAGGCGGGAACTTCAAATTTGAAGGTGATTTCCGCAAGATCTGGTCATTAGATCAATGTCACATGTTTCTGAAAACAGTCACTGATTATGCAATGGAAGCTGTCGGCGAAATTTTGGCACAACAAGAAGTCACGCAGACACCATTAAGTGAAAAAGAGCAAGAAACCCGCTCTTGGAAAGAACCTCTGACAAAGCCGATCGGCGTTCATTTATACCATGCGTTTGAACGTTATGCTGATAATCCGTTATTCAGGCAGGGTGCTGATGCCGTGACTTACCGTCAGGGATTGAAATGGATTAACCAGTTCAGGGAACAGTTGCGTGCCATACGAAATGAGCATGATCCGGTACTTATTCTGGGAAGACGGACTCCTGAAACTGTACTCGCTTATCTGGCTTGCCTGATTGAAAATGTGACGGTAGTTCCCGTTTGCCCGACCATGCCTTTAGCCAGGTTATCGACTATTGCCCGTAATTCGGGGGCCTCTCTCTGCATTTATACGGGAACCGACCATCACCTTGCAGAAATGCTTGGCTTGCGTTTGTTACGTGTTTCCTTGGATAAGGCAGGGCTTGATGTTGCATTGAATCCAGTAACATGGACAGAACAGACACATTGTCACCCTGCTTATATTCTCTATACCTCAGGATCGACCGGAGAACCTAAAGGCGTGGTGATTTCCCCGATGGCGCTGGCAGATTATGCCTTGGCGGCTAAGGCGGCTTATGCTGCGCAAACGCCATTTAATGCGCCTTTATTTACCTCCTTTGGTTTTGATTTAACACAGACCGCCATTCTGGTTCCGGTTTTGTCGGGCGGATTTATCCAACCTCATGAACAAGATATCCGTGATAACCCTGAATTGCTGCAAACGTTGCTGGCTGATGAGTCATTGACGGGCGTTAAATGCACGCCATCCCATCTCTCATTACTGATTGAGCACAGCCCGAAAAGAAGTCATCCGCTGACTTTTGTTGTGGGTGGAGAAAATTTGTCCTCTTCTCTGGTGAAGAAAGCACTCGATTATTTTCCTGCGGGGAGCAAAGTCATCAATGAATATGGGCCGACAGAAACAACAGTCGGATGCTGTATCTACTCAGTGAGTAGGGAGGAAAGCTCTCTTGACGGTAGTGACAAGATAAACACTGCGGTTATGCCTATCGGTACGGCGTTGGGTAAAGCAGAGATATCGATAAAAGATTCTTGGGGACAAAATATGCCCCGTGGATTCAGGGGTGAAATCAGTATCAGTGGCCCGGTGCTGGCCACGGGATATCTCAACGACCGAATCCAGACGCAGGAAAAATTTGTGTGCGGTGCTGATGGATTAAGCCGCTGGTATCGTACTGGTGATTTAGGGTTACAGGACGAGCAAGGAATATTTCATTGCCTTGGGCGTATTGACGATGAATTTAAGGTCCGTGGCTACCGGATTCACCCGGCGGAAATAGAGAAAGCGGTGGAAAGTGTACTAACGAGTGTCGGGGAGAACGCTAACTATAGTTGGGAGTTGAAGGCACTGAAACTGGTGGTTGATGAAGCGGATGGGTATGAAACAGTCGCTTTGTGCAGCAGTCAAGCCATACCGCATGACAACCCGGAATTTCAGCGTAGCCTGAAAACGAAAGTTCCTGATGCTTGGTTGCCAACGCTGTACTGTACCGTACAACCCTGGCCGATTAATGCTAATGGTAAAGTTGATATGGCGGCGCTGACCGCCGCAGCTCAGGCTACGTTGATGGCGAGTGGTTCTTCCCTGCCCGGTTCAGCCAATGCACAACGGCAGAATGGGACGGGAACCTATCAACTGCCTGTCTGGTTAAATGCAGCGTTTCTGAAACCAATCTGGCCACAAAACGTCGATCTTACCATTTCATTTCTGGAACAGGGAGGCGACTCGATCAAAGCGATCAGGCTCGTTGCATTGTTAGCCAGAGAAGGGGTTCGGATTGAGGCAAGTGAACTGTTGACGTTGAATTCCTTAGGCTCTGTTCTTGAAAAAGCCTGCGCAGCGGCGTTGGAAAATGGAGTCACTGATTCGGTGATATCAGAAGAGCTTAAAGCAAGCTGGATTAAGCACTTACCCAGTATCGGCTGGTTCCGGCAACAATGTTTTAAACATGGCAATCGATTGCAACAAGGCATGGTGCTTGAGTTGAAATCTTCGCTCTCGGCTGAAGAAATAAATGCGGCCGTCTCAATGGTTAAAGCAAAGCATAAAATTTTTGCTTTGAGGGCAAATCAAGATTTGAGTGAGTTTTACTTTGCATCTCCAGAACCGGAAGTGTATGACTGCGGTACAGTGACAGAAGACGAGATTCTGGCGCCGGGTGAACACCTTGAAAACCGATTGAATAAATTGCAAAGCAGGGTTTGTCTGGCGAAACAACCTAGCGTGCATTCGGTCGTATTTGATCCGGTTTCACACAAAAATTATCTGATTTGGGTTTGTCATCACCTTATTTGCGATGTGCATTCATGGATTTTCTTATTGGATGAGTTAGAGCAAGCTATCAATGGCTCTTCATTCCAGCATGCGAACGCAGAGGGAACGACCCACGAGCAAGGCGCATTCCTTTGGGGTAAATGGTTGGCAGAACACGTTCCTGAGGTGGATTATGTGCCTTATGACGATACCTTCCATCACCCCTCTGTGACTCCGGTGACTTTGGCGCTGTCAATTTGCAGTCATGATTTGCGATTGATGGAGCAACGCTTTAAGGCTGAGCGTTCACAATTGATCGCTGCTGCTTTGATGGACGTTATGCAGGATAACGAAATATTGCCTCCGCAGCTTGTCATCCTGTTTGAAAACCACGGGCGTTTATTCTCTGAAGCAGGCATTCCCGCAACTTGGAACGCAGAAATGGCGAATGCGGTAGGTTGGTTTACCGGCTTTAATCAGTTGACCCTTAACGTTTCATCAGAGCAATCATACCAACTTTCCCAGGCTGCTTTTTTGCGAAAATTAAAATCGGGTTTCTATGAAGATAAGCCGAGCTGGAAAGCACAATTAGGGCTGAATAATCCGGGAAAACGGCCACACATGTGCATCAACGACATTGGCTTGGGATTAGAAGGGCGCGGAACATGGGGGCATTTCGATCTGGTTCAGTCCTTGTCGGGAGGTTTCCGGCATCCTGACGAAAAGAGTGTGGCCGACTTTGACATACTTATTCGTGATTGTCGTGAGTCTGGCTCTGTTTTAGTTGAATTGAGGTTGGGTATTCCCAACGCTAATGGTGATGATGCGCAGCATTACTTGGCACAATTAAACGAAAAACTATTATTAAGCGAAAAACTATTATTGAGCGAAAATCAGCGACTAACCGAAAAGCCATTCATACCTGCCGATTTTCCTCTTTGTCAACTTTCACAATCGGAGCTTGATCTCATTATTAAGGGAGCCTCAGCATGAGAACCGCTATCGATTCAGCGAATACAGTATTCAACGATAATTATATTGAAGAACTGCTACAAGTGACGCCTCAAGCGAATGGGTTACTGTTTCACGCATTAAAAGACGGAAACAGCGCTTATCACATTGGTGTGGCATTCAGCTTGAAGGTGGATGCCGATAAAGAAACCCTCCTTGAAGTATGGCAGCAGATACAGCAGTCACAGCCCGCTCTCAGGTCGGTTTTTGTCTGGGAAGGCATTCGCGTTCCCCATCAGGTTATTTATTCTTTGCCCCGAATTCCGTTCGAATATATCCGTGTTGACCCGACAGCTCCAGTCCCGTCAATTAAACAGCGTTGCCTTGATTGGCTGGCACATTCTAAAGCCACGCCTTTTGCGTTGAACAAAGAAGTGTTTCGCATTGTTGGCTTCCACGATATTAAGGCGGGAACGGTAAGCCTGGCCTTCTCTTTTCACCATATTCTGATGGATGGCTGGAGTAGTTCGCTGTTGATTTCCCTCTGGTTGCAGGGATTACGTCAGCAAAAAATTGTTCCTCTGGATGCACGTATCTATTCACAACAACTCTGGCAAGGATTAAGCCAGGAAGCGTTGATGTCCAGTCGCGAATATTGGCGAGAGGTGTTTCAACATTTGCCTGATGGAGAGTCTTCTGCAACAACCAAGCTCTTGGCTGAACCCCTGTTCCGGGCCATTGGTCATGATGCGGCTGAGAAAGCAATAAATGAAAAAATCGTCGTAAATAGCTTATGGAGCGAAGAACGTAAAGCGGCTATAGAATCACTTTGCCGCCGCGCGGGGGTAACGCCGGCCAGTTTTATTTATCTATGCTGGGCATTGACGCTGGCTAAATTCACCTTCCAGAAAACCATTACGTTGGGTTGTACATTTTCCGGCAGAGGCGGAGCGTTGACGCAAGACATTGACCGTCAGCCCTTAGGTCTGTTTATCAATACCGTACCACTTATCCTTACGCTTGAAGGTGAATGGAATGTAGAAGCTGCTTTGCGTTCTGTTTTTCAAGCGCTACAACAGGCGCAACAATATGAAAAAACGCCACCTTTATTGATCCGCGAGGAGGCGGGAATACGTGAAGAACTCTATGACTCCATTGTGGTTTTTGATAACTATCCCATTGATGCCACATTGAAAGATGCCAGTTGTGGTGCCTTCGTGACGGATTTATACAGCGAAGAAACGACGCATTTCGGTTTGACATTAACCGTTTCTGGCGTGGAACAATGGTTAGTCGAACTCAGTGCCGGAGAGGTTTTCACGGGGGCATCTGATGCAGTAAAAATGGCGTTTAATGGGTTTGAATCGTTGGTGGAAGATCTGATTAATCACACCACAGATACCTTGATTGAAGATCTCATCTTAAAACTTAATGCAGAGAGAGCAGAAGAACTCTCTTTGCGCATTGGGGAGATCAACGAACAGACGCCGGATATCAACTCATTGCTGACACGTATTTATCAGCGTCTTAGCGAATCACCTCAAGAAATCAGCCTGATCCATGGACAAAATAACATCAGCAATCGTGAGTTATTGAAAGGAGTGAGTGTCGTACAAGAACAGTTACGGTTATCGGGTTTTATTCCGGGAGACAGAGTTGCTGTCCATCTTGAAAAAGGATTGTTATCGACTCAGGCAATACTCGCAATATTATTCAGCGGTGGCAGTTACTTCTATGTCAATCCGAAAGATCCACTGCAACGTAAAGAGATCCTGTTAACGTTGGCAGATTGCAGCATTGTTTTATGTGACGCTTCCTTTAATAAAGAACTAGGTTTTAACAAAGAACTAGGCGCAGGGAGCGGACGTTATTTGCTGCTGGATATTGAGGAAAAGATTTTACAGCCATCTACGGCGGAGCCGACGCTATGGACTCACCGACGGCCTGAAGATGAGTTTTACTTTATATTCACGTCGGGAACGACAGGCACGCCTAAAGGAATTGCGATCCGTAATGAATCGGTTGCAAACCTGCTGGATTGGTTTATTAAAGAGACGGTGCTGACAGCCGCTGACAGAGTGCTTGGTCTGACCGATCTGAATTTCGATCCTAGTGTAGAAGATTTATTGGGTAGTTTTGTTGTTGGCGCCACGCTGATCTATCCATCGCCGAATGTGTTACTGGAGAGGCTGGCGTTCATTGGACTGTTGCAGTCTGAATCTATCACCTTAATCAATTTTATTCCCGGAGCCATTGCGCAGCTTATTCAGGACGCGCCATTCTTGCCTGCCATGAGATTATGGATATTCGGGGGTGAAGAATTACCTAAACGTCTTCGGGATGATTTGTTGCAGCAAGGATACGCCGTTAGCAACCATTATGGTCCCAGTGAGACGACGGTGGATTGTCTCAACGCGAAACAATCTCTTACTGCGGATGTTGCCATCGGTTGGCCAATTCAAAATGTTATTGCCTATTGCGCTGATATATTTGGCAAACCATTGCCTGCCGGTGTTCGTGGTGAGCTTTGGGTGGGAGGCAAGGCGGTTGCCCGTGGTTACACGACTAACCCCGTTGAGACGGCGAAGTATTTTGTTAAATCTAAGTACTTGGATCAATACAGTAAGCATCCTTTTTATCGCACTGGCGACATGGTTACTTTTTCCAGTGAATCAGGTTTTCGCTATCTGGGGCGGATTGATGATCAGGTGAAGGTGAACGGTATTCGCATTGAACCAAGCGAATTAGAGCGTGTTGTTGAAACATTAGATACGATTAAAGCCAGTTGTTTGCTGCCCGCAATAGAATCGAAGGGAAAGCGCCAGTGGCATCTGTTTGTTGATAGCCATGAACCTCCTGCGATATTGGAGTCCAGGGTACGAGAACATATCCGGCGTAATTTCCCGGAATCGTGGTTACCTTCACTTATTGTGGTTGTCGATGGGTTTGAACGTACCATTACCGGCAAGATCAATCGCCGGAGCTTACAGGAATATGCTGCGCAACAACGGCAAACAAAACCGATGGAAAATCATGTGCCATCGGCAGATCCGGTGGTAGCGAAAGTGCAGGCGGTTTGGAAAGCGGTGCTGGAAAGCCAGATGATTGATACAAACATCAATTTCTTTGATGCTGGTGGTAATTCGATAAAGATAATTGCACTCCAATCCCAGTTGCAACAAGCGTTCAATCAGGAGGTCCGTGTCACTGTCTTATTTGAGCATCCGACGATTGCCTCTTTCTCAAACTGGATTAAACAGAGCCAGTTGTCACCTGAACAGGTGAACTCAGACAAACAATCATCCCAGGAGCATATGTTGTCGTCATTCCAATCCGGTAAGAGCAGATTAGCGGACAGGCGACGCAAAGCAAAAGGCAGTACAGGAGAACCTGTTTAATGAATGACGATGTATTTTATATGCTCATAATAAATATTAATTATCAGATAGGAAATAATGATAGTTATTTGTGGCTTTAGTATTTCTTTTATTTCTTATTAATTGATAAAGTATATTGCACATGTATTTCTAGTGTTAATTTTCCGAAATTAACATAAGGATTACTTTGTGATAAATAAATTATTGCCTAAATCAACTCTATTTTTAAATCAAATGGAGTTGATTGTGCTGTCAAAATTTTTTGTAGAAAAATATGAATATTACATTGGTTTTAAGGCCGTGACTTAAGGGCGGTAGCGTACCTAAATAACACTTATGAAATCGGGTATTATATATTTTGTTTTTATCTTTTCCGACAAGCTGATTTTTAATCACAAAAAGTGGGGGTAATCGTTGAAAATATCAATTATTGGTGCCGGTGTTATGGGATTAGACACTGCAATAACATGTGCTGCATATGGGCATAATATACTACTTATAGATATATCCTCAGAGGTTCTGGTAAATCTTGCTTCGCGAATTTCAAGTGAATTCCGTTTATATCGGATGCTTAAACCTGAATTTAAATCTCTGGATATATCAGAATTGAAAGCGCGGATTCAATTTACGTCATCTTATGAAGAGATTGAAAATTGTGACTGGGTAATTGAAAATGTCAACGAAGAGTGGGCGATTAAACAAGATGTTTATAAAAAAATAGCGCCATACATTAAGCCTGAAACTTATGTTGCTGCAAACACAAGTTGTATATCCATCACAAAAATTGCAGCAGCGTTACCTTTTCCTCAAAAAGTACTTGGTCTCCACTTTATGAATCCTGTGCCTATAAAGAAATGTGTAGAAGTGATTAAAGGTTTTCATACTTCCGAACAAACATTGACTGAGGCAAAAAAATTCTTACACAGCATTGAGAAAAATCCTGTGGTTGTAGAAGACTTTCCCGGATTTGTGTCTAATCGGCTTTCTCACTTATTCATGAACGAAGCGGCATTTCTCGTACAGGATAATCTCGCCAGCCCACAAGATATTGATCGCATCTTTAAAGAAGGTTACGGACATGCTATGGGGCCATTAGAAACCGCAGACCTGATTGGGCTGGATACAGTCGTTAACTCGTTGCAGGTTCTCTATGAAAGTTATCAGGACCCGAAATACCGTTGCTGCCCTCTGCTAAAGAAAATGGTTGAGGCGGGAAATCTTGGTAGAAAAAGTGGTAAAGGCTTTTTTAATTATAAAAACAGCAATTATAAAAACGCGGAATATTAATGATGGATGACTTAGCAAATAAGCCAGTAAACAGTGACATACCGGTAAAATGTATTATCTGGGATTTAGATAATACCTTATGGGATGGGATTCTTTCTGAAGGGGATGATCTTAAGTTAAAGCCCGGAATAGAAAAAATCATCAACCAATTTGACCAAATGGGTATTTTGCAGTCAATAGCAAGCAGGAATGAAGCGTCTGATGCTTTGGAAATGCTGAGTAAGTTTAATTTAAGGCACTATTTTATTTATCCTCAAATTCATTGGGGGGCTAAGTCTTCCTCGATTGAAAACATTCAGAAAAGTTTAAATATCTCAGCGGATACATTTATTTTTGTTGATGATCAGATTTTAGAAAGGGATGAAGTTAACGCTAAATTCCCGGAAGTCACGTGTATTGATGCGTTGGAATATCAATCAATACTGCATTTGCCGCGAATTGCCAACATGGAAATATCGGATGATGCAAAATTAAGAAGGCAGCGTTATCAAGAAGATATTCTGCGTAAAGAGGAGGAAGATGAATTTATTGGTACATCAGAAGAATTCCTCAGCCAACTCAATATGAAGTTTTATATCGCCAAAGCCAAACAAGAAGATCTCCTTCGGGCTGAGGAGCTGACACAACGGACTAATCAGCTTAACTCAACGGGCATAACTTACAGTAGAGAAAAATTAAATGAATTAATTCACTCGGATGATTATGGCGTATTTGTTTTTGAATTAGTGGATAAATATGGCTCTTACGGGAAGATAGGTCTGGCATTAGTACACTATAAAGAAAAGACTGATTATATTAAATTATTGTTAATGTCCTGTAGAACGCTTTCCCGTGGAGTGGGAAGCATAGCATTGACCTATATTATGCAGCAGGCAAAAGCAAAAGGGCATAAATTGTATGCTGAATTCAGACGTACACCTCGTAACCGGCAAATGTTTGTGACTTACCAATTCTCAGGGTTTAAAGAAATAGAAAAAATCGCTGATGAGACGATGCTTTTTGAAAATGCGTTAGAGCAAGTACCTGACTTCCCTTACTATGTTGATGTCATTATAAATTAATAGGATATGATAATGAAAGATCTGGACACAATTGCCAAAGAAATTCGTGAATTTATTGAAAATAATATCTCTGTATTTGATGATGATGTTGAGTTGTTGGACGATACCAATATATTTACAAGTGGTTTGGTTAATTCACTTTTTGCCATGCGTTTACTTTGTTTTATCGAAGAGAAATGTTCTATAACCGTACCGGATGAATATATAGAACGTGAAAATTTTGTTTCAATCAATTCAATGCTGAACTTAATTAATAAAATAAGAGAGTAAAATTTATATGATAGGACATGAAATTCATTCTTTGGTGGAAGCTGCGAAGAAATTTTCAGATAACGTATTAAGACCCGCCGCAACTTTAATTGATAAGCAGGGTAAAGTGCCCGATGAAATTATCACTGAGATGGGAGCACAGGGATTTTTAGGCGCGATGTTACCCAAAGAATATGGCGGGCAAGGGATGGATCCTCTTTCTTATGGTTATTTGACTGAGGAAATCGGTAAAGGATGTAATTCAACGCGCGCTCTATTAACTGTTCACACAAGCTTAGTGGGTGAAACGATTGCAAAACTAGGAAGCCAAGCGCAAAAAGAAAAATATTTACCGCCAATGGCGAAAGGTGAAAAAATCGCCTGTTTTGCCTTATCAGAACCGGAAGCTGGCTCTGATGCTAATGCCATCAGAACAAAGTATGAAGTCACAGAAGATGGGTTCAGGATTAACGGCAGCAAAAAATGGATTACTTATTCAGGGATTGCGGATTTATTTCTCGTATTTGCCCGTTGCGAAGAAAAAGTGAGTGCATTCATTGTTGAGTTTGGGGTGAAAGGATTAACGAGAAAACCAATGCCGGACCTGATGGCAAGCCGTGGTGCTTATTTATCAGAACTTTATTTTGATGATGTAGAAATACCAAAAGAGAGTTTAGTCGGGCGTGAGGGAGAAGGGTTTAGCTTTGTCGCTAATACAGCCCTCTATTTTGGCCGCTACAGTATCGCCTGGGCGGGTGTTGCTATTGCCCATGCCGCGTTGGAAGAGATGGTGACTTATGCGCGTAAGCGAAAACAATTTGGTCAAAAAATCGCACAGCATCAACTCATTCAAGGCATCATTGCTGATTCAGCTACGGCATTTTATGCCGCAAAAGCCACTTGTGAAAAGATTGGCTATTTAAGGAATCAGGGGGATCACAATGCCATTATGGAAACGAATATAGCGAAATATAATAGTTCGGCAGTCGCTATGTTGGTTGCCAATAACGCCGTTCAGGTTCTCGGAGGAAATGGGCTATCCAGCCGATATCCGGCAGAAAGGTTATATCGTGAAGCCAAAGTTCTGGAAATTATTGAAGGAACTAATCAAATTCAGCAAATGATAATCTCGCAACACGCCTTGCGTAGTTTTTATAGAAAAGACTCGATTATTGAGTGACATCTATAAAAGTACGAATCTATCAGCAAATCCCGAAAATTAAAAATCAGAGATATAAACTAATCCGGGGAAATCTGAATACTGAAATTCGTAATGAATTTGAAGCCTTGAACCAATATGTCATTTTCTTCTTTATAGAAATGATTAATTATTTAAATTGAAGAAGCCAACTCTTTTCATTAACAAATGATTATAATAAAGGTTAATTATGGTAAATAATCTTACTGGTCTTGAAGTTGCCATAGTTGGAATGGCAGGTCAGTTCCCTGGTGCAGATAACGTACATGATTTTTGGGAAATGCTCCGTGATGGAAAAGAAGGTATTAGCAGATTCACGCAAGAAATATTAGAAAATAATGGTGTATCGGCTGAAGAATACTTACATGAAAATTATGTTCCTGCCAAAGGCGTAATCAATAATCCATATCATTTTGCCGCTGATTATTTTGCAATTAATTACTCAGATGCAGAAAAAATGGACCCGCAAACGCGTTTGATGATTGAAACCTGTTGGCAGGCACTTAACCATGCGGGTATTGATGCCAAAAATTATCCGGGAGAAATTGGTGTTTACGCAGGAGCAGGTAATCAGTGGTCATGGTTTAAATCATTAAATACGGAATTCAGTTCTGCGGCGGAACAGTTCCATGTCGCCACATTAAATGACTCGGCATTTTGCTCCCGTATTTCCTATTTACTGAATTTACGCGGCCCGTCAGTCACGATACAAACAGCATGTTCAACTTCATTAGTTGCCGTGCATACAGCGTGTCAGGCTCTGCAAGCCGGAGAATGTGAGGTTGCTTTAGCGGGCGGTGTCAGCGTAACGCATCCACATCAATCTGGCTATATGTATCAGGAAGGGATGATAAATAGCGCAGACGGCAAAACACGGGTATTTGATGAACTCGCGGGTGGTACGGTATTCAGTAATGGCGTTGGCGTTGTTGTACTAAAAAGATTGAGTGATGCGATAGAAGATAACGATAGAATTTATGCCGTTATCAAAGGCAGTGCAATTAATAATGACGGCAGTGACAAAATAAGTTTTACTGCCCCTAGTACTCTGGGGCAGCAAAATGTTATTCAGGCTGCCTTAGATGTCGCAGAAGTTGATCCTGACAGCATTAGCTATATAGAGACACACGGGACAGGAACTTTATTGGGAGATCCGATTGAAATTGCTGCCTTGAAAGCCGTTTTTAACGGTTCACAATCTTGTGCTATAGGCTCTGTCAAATCAAATGTGGGGCATTGTGATACCGCCGCAGGGATAATATCACTGATAAAACTCGCACTATGTGTCTATTTTAAAACGTTAGTGCCATCCATTAATTTTGAGAAAGCGAATAAAAAATTAGAATTAGAAAAAACCCCTTTTCATGTTAACACGCAAACAAAAAACTGGCTCAGTAAAACGGATGAACTCATCACTGCGGGCGTCAGTGCCTTTGGCGTTGGTGGAACTAATGCGCATCTTGTTCTCCAGGAATTTTGGGAGCCAATCGAACCCATTTCGACAGAACACTTAAATTATGAAGTACTTCCAAATCGAATTGAGTTTAAACCTTTAATAAGACCAGATACTTCCCATTATCTGACCGATGAGCAGGAAGAGAGTGTTACTTTTGCAGAAAAAATCGATATTAAATCTCTGTCTAAAAATATACTGGATATTTTTAAAGTCTATTTTTCAAATAAGAAAATTTCGCAAGAAGATAATTTCTTTGATATCGGTGCCAGCTCTTTAGATATCGTTCAGCTACACGAAAAGATCAATAACCATTACGCAATAAAATTATCGATTAATGATTTTTATCGCTATACAACCTGCCAGAAACTTTCCGAAAAAATACACAGTTTAATCAGTGAAGCCCCCCCTAAGATCATAAATAAGTCGAAAAAGGCAGCAAGAGGAAAAGCATCAGGCAGCGAAAAAAGAGTATTTAATGATTATCCGGCACATGCCATTGCCGTCGTTGGCATGAGCGGCCGATTCCCCGGAAGTCATAACATACAGGAATATTGGAAAAATATACTGTCTGGCAAAGAAGGTATTTCTTTCTTTACGGATGATGAATTGATCGATGCAGGATTTCCTGAACATATTTTCAAGAATAAGCATTATATCAGGGCAAAAGGCATAATTGAGCACTCATTGGATTTTGATAAAGACGCTTTTGGCTATACAGCACGTGAATCACAATATATGGATCCACAATTCCGTTTGCTGCATGAAATAACGTGGCAAGTGCTGGATGATGCGGGATATGGTAACCCAAAATATCGCCCTGTCACGGGGCTGTTCGCCTCTTCCGGCTCTAATTACGCATGGTTGGATTTGGTAAAAGATGAAGTGCAAGACACCACAGAACAATTTGGTATTGGGTTGTTAAATGACCGGGAATTTCTCACCACCAGGATCGCTTACAAATTGAACCTTACCGGGCCGGCTGTGACCGTTCAGAGTGCGTGTTCCAGCTCTGCGTTAGCCATAACGCTTGCGTGTCAGAGTCTGCGGGTCAATCAGTGTGATTTGGCACTGGCCGGAGGTGTTTCCGTCACCGTGCCGATAAAAAGTGGCTACATGTATGTCAATGGAATGGTGAATAGCGCAGATGGTCATTGCCGCCCGTTTTCTGAAGATGCCAGTGGGACTGTTTTCAGCGATGGCATTGGCATGGTTGCTTTAAAAAGGTTGGAAGATGCAATCGAAAATAATGATCATATTTATGGCGTTATCGTTGGTTATGGTGTTAACAATGATGGTCATGAAAAAGCAGGATTTACCGCCCCGAATGCAAACGGGCAGTCTGCCTGTATCAAACAATCTTTAGAAATGGCGGGCATTTCTGCCAATGACGTTGAATACCTGGAAGCGCATGGAACGGCAACACTGGTTGGAGATGAAGTTGAATTAGAAGGCATCAAAGATGCTTTAAACGTCACCAGCGACAATCCCAAAACTTGTCATATTGGCAGCGTTAAATCGAACATTGGTCACACCGATAGCGCCGCAGGTGTTGCAGGGGTTATTAAGGCACTGTTGGCGTTGAAAAATAAGAAGATCCCACCCACTTGCCATACTGAAACAGCACATCATTTATCGTTGGAAGGTACACGGTTCCGTTTGATCAATACCGCCACTGATTGGGAAGATAACAATAATATCAGGACCGCAGGTGTCAGTTCGTTTGGCATTGGCGGAACCAATGTGCATATGACCGTCCAATCAATCTCAGATCAAGCCAGCAACGAGCGGGATCGCGCAGAACTCATCACGCTTTCAAGCAAAAGCAGAGAAGGGGTGATTAAAACGGCAGAAGCCCTGAGCCGGTTTTTGAGTACAGATGTTCATACGAAGGCGCTTTCTGATATTGCTTATACACTCCAAGTTGGAAGAGGAGAATATGAATATCGCACCTCGTTTGTTGCAGGAAATACAGAGGAACTCAACGCCGCATTATCTGGTGTTAAAGAGATAAACACGATCGCGGAAATTTCCTCTGATCACATACCGGGTATTGTATTGATGTTCCCCGGTCAGGGTGCTCAATATATCAATATGGCAAGGGACTTATACAATGAGCTGAATATTTTCAGAATGCAGCTTGATGAGTGTCATGAATATCTATTAGAGCATTTTGGAATAAATTTACTCGCATTACTTTATGATGAGAAGAGTCAGGAGAGTGCAGAAAAACTCCGTAACACTCAATTTACCCAACCGGTTATTTTCGCCGTATCTTATTCTCTTGCCAGAACCTTGGAGGCACTGGGAATAGAAATTAACGCAATGATTGGCCATAGCATTGGTGAATACGTTGCAGCAGCAATGGCAGGCGTCATGACATTGGATGAGGCCCTGAAACTCGTTGCTGTCAGGGGCCTTATCATGCAGGAATGTGAGCCCGGAGCGATGCTGAGTGTTTCAGCGGGCAGAAAAGATATTGAGCCTTATTTGACAGATGAAGTCACGTTAGCAACGGTAAACTCATCGAGTGCCTGTGTTATCGCGGGGCCGCAGGTTGAAGTTGAGAAAGTTCAGCAGGATTTACTTGCACAAAATTACCGTACCCGATTACTGGAAACCTCTCACGCCTTTCATACCTCAATGATGACGCCTGCGGTAGAGAAATTTAAACAGGCTTTGAGGGAGATAAAGTGGAAAAAGCCCAATAAAGCCTACATATCAAATGTAACGGGCCAATGGATCACGGCAGAACAAGCAAATTCTGTCGATTATTGGGTTTCGCACTTGTGTCAAACAGTCGAATTTCATCAAGGTATTCTGACGTGTTTGGAACAGCCTGAGCTGAATACCTTTATTGAAGTCGGGCCGGGCAGAACATTGTCTACGTTTGTTAAACAGATTGTTACGACGAATCCGGATATCTCTGTGATTAATGTGATGCGTCATCCATTAGAAGAGGAAAACGACAGAGTTTATTTATTAAAATTACTTGGACAACTCTGGATGAAAGGCCAATCTGTTAATTGGCCGGTCATTTATCAAGATCTGAATCCGAAACGAGTGAGTTTACCCGGTTATCAATTTATTTCAGAAAATATGGCGCTTGGAAACTCCGGCGCCAGTTTGAATTATTCAGAAAAAGTATCTGAAACTCGAATCCCCAAAAATAACATCTCAGAATGGCTCTATGGTGAAATATGGCAGGATGCTCTCTTACCAAATAAATCGAGCCAATCTGATGTGAAAATGGCGCTCTGTTTTGTGCCGGATATCGAGTGGTGCGAACCTCTTTGTCGTCATATGAATATTGACGAAAAAGCAGTAAGGTTTGTGTTATCAGGTGATAATTACACCACTGCGAACAATGTTATTACATTGTCAGCAGGGGAAGCCAGCCATTTCGAAAGGCTGTTTAATGAATTAAAAGAGAATCAATTACAACCTGATTCGATAATATTTGCCTGGCCTTTATCGGGAAGCCAAGAAGTAAAAAACACATGGTTTTCTGCCATTACCCTGATTCAGGCATGGACAACAGTTGGAAATATGTCT
Organism: Xenorhabdus sp. PB62.4; assembly: GCF_014467285.1. Lineage (NCBI taxonomy): Bacteria > Pseudomonadati > Pseudomonadota > Gammaproteobacteria > Enterobacterales > Morganellaceae > Xenorhabdus > Xenorhabdus sp. PB62.4. The sequence goes on from NZ_NKHR01000011.1 coordinate 41,003, forward strand.
GATTTCCGTTTGTTGCTGGTTAATACAGAACAACCTGAATCCAATATGCTCAATGGCTTAGTAAAAGTCATTACGCAAGAAGTCAGCAAATGTTATCCCAGATTAATACAAATCGACCCGACAGAATCGATTGAAAAAACCTGTGAGATATTAACTGAAGAATTATTAGCAACTGATGAGCGCTTTATTGTTCGCCGGACAAAAGAGGGTTGTTCAAAACAAGCCTATGAGCGTCTTGCAGTAAATCCACTGAAAGAGCACTCGCTCCTTAAACCGCAGGGTATATACCTCATTACCGGAGGATTGGGGGATTTAGGGCTTTTATTTGCAGAATATCTCCTGAAAGAATATCAGGCGACAGTGATACTCGCCGGACGAAGGGAATTACCTGATCAGCATGAATGGAAACAAGCCATTAAATCGCACTCGCCATCCTTCGAAATATTGCAGCGGCTCGATAAACTTTCCGATCTTGGTACAGGAAACTTAGCTTATTATGCTGCCAATGTCGCTGATAAGTCTGCAATGCAATGTTTATTAGCGACGATCGCTGAACAATATGGAGAATTAAATGGCATCATCTGTGCGGCGGGTGTCACGGAAGGAAACTCATTCCAGGGCATTAACAGAATAACGCTGGACGCCTGTTTACCACAATTAGAAACCAAAGTTGAGGCTTATAAGATTCTGGCAGAATTAACAGAAAATCAGCCGCTGGATTTCTGCCTGCTTTGTTCTTCAATTGCCGCGATACTGGGAGGATTGAGTTTTTCTGCATATAGTTCTGTCAGTGCGTTTGCTGATTCTTTTGCGCAACAGCAAAACAAGAAAGGTAAGCCCTGGATTAGTGTTAACTGGGATGGATGGGTTTTCGAACGTAATGATGCGGGTGATGCACTGGGCTCCTCATTGAGTCAGCTTTTAATCGAACCTGATGAAGGGATTAAAATTTTAGAGCGTGTTTTACAATCACCATTAAGAGGGCAAGTTATTGTTTCCACCGGTGATTTAGATAAACGCTTTGAACAATGGGTTGGTACTCATTTAAAAACGTTCGATATTAATAAAGCCAATAAATCCCAACGAAAAACAATTTCCAAAGCCCAAATCGTAGAAACTATCCTTTCGGTGTGGAAAGACTTTTTAAAAGTAGCACATATTAACCGTGAAGATAATTTCTTTGAATTAGGTGCTAACTCATTGGATCTGGTTCAAGTCAATAAAAGATTAACGGATGCACTCAATATCGATATTTCCGTTGTTGACATGTTTAGTTATCCCACTTCTGATCTATTAGCTGACTATATAACCAATCAGTTTGGAACAGTCAGTACCGATAACGTTCAGGATGAAAGCATTGAAGATAGCTATGACAGTTCTTATGCAACTGAAGGCAGGGTTAAATCGGAAGCGATATTTGATAAACACATTGCGATTATCGGCGTAGCCGGAAAATTCCCGGGTGCTGAGGATATTCATGAATTTTGGGATAACTTATGCTACGGAAAAGAATCAATCAGCACAATGAGTAAGGAAGAGCTCATTGAAGAAGGCATTGATTCAGCACTATTAGACAACCCGAATTATATTCGTGCCAAAGGTATTATGCCTCATTCGGGTGAGTTTGATGCTGAATTCTTTGGCTATACTCCTTACGAAGCGCGTCAAATGGATCCGCAAGTACGGGCGATGCACACTTGCAGTTGGCAGGCATTGCAGGATGCGGGAATATCGGCAAAAAACAATAAGCTAAAAATCGGCTTATATGCGGCTGCATCAGGGAATTTACAATGGTTAGCGCAGGCAATGGCAACGGCGGAAGGCAGTGCCGGTCAATATAGCGCTATGGTGGTTGCAGACAAAGATTATATGTCAACGAGCGTGTCATATAAATTAAACTTGTCCGGGCCAAGTATGGTTATCTCAACGGCCTGTTCTTCATCGCTTGTTGCCGTTAGTGAAGCCGTTAAATCACTGCGTGCAGGAGAATGTGATGTCGCTCTGGCAGGCGGTGTTTCAATTACTTTGCCAATCAAAGCGGGCTATTTATTTGAAGAGGGTATGATTTACTCTAAGGATGGAAAATGCCGGCCATTTGATATTCAGGCAAACGGGACGGTATTCAGTGATGGCGTTGGCATGGTGGTTCTGAAACCACTAAAACAAGCAATAGCAGACAAGGATAATATTTATGCGACTATTATCGGCAGTGCAATTAACAATGATGGGGGCATGAAAGTCGGTTACACTGCGCCAAGCACAAAAGGTCAGATTGACGTTATTCAGGCTGCATTACGAGATGCAAATGTATCATCAGAAAGTATCAACTTTATAGAAACACATGGTACGGGAACGAATTTGGGTGATCCCATTGAGTTCAATGCACTGAAACAGGCTTTTTCAACGGATAAAAAGAACTATTGCAGAATTGGCAGTGTGAAATCAAATATAGGCCATCTGAATTTTGCTTCTGGAATCACTGGACTGATTAAGGCTGCATTATCCATCAAATATAGAGTGCTGCCACCCACGATAAATTTCGCCCGTCTCAATAAAGAAATGGATATTACGAACAGCCCATTTATCATTAATAACCAATATACGGAATTACGTGATAATAAAAATCCAATCAGGGCAGGCGTCAGTTCTTTTGGTCTGGGTGGAACGAATGTGCATATTGTACTGGAAGAGTTTCAGGCTGATCAGCGCAAATCGTCCAGACAAAACGTCAATAATCGATTGCCATTAATCTTGTCAGCACCGGATGAGAAATCATTGCAATCCTATAAAAAACAGTTAAAGCAGGCGATTCAGAGCGATAACCAACAACTGAATGTGAGTGATATCGTTTATAGTCTGATGCTAAGGGAGCCAATGGCATCACAATTTGTTGCGACAGTAAACAATCGTGATGAATTGATTCAGGCGCTGTCTTCAACAGAAAAAGATAATATTAATCTATCACTTGGTATTAAGAGAAAAGTGGTATTTTTATTCCCTGGTCAAGGTGTTCAATATAGGGCTATGGGGCAAGATCTTTACAACAACAATGTGTTATTTAAACAATGGTGTGATAAAGGATTTTTAATCGCGAAAGATTATTGCGCAACTGACTTGAAAGCACTGCTTATTAATGACTCTCAGGATGAACATGTTTACGAAACGGAATTTGTCCAACCGTTGCTGTTTATTATTGAATATGCGCTGGCACAAGTTCTGAAATCTTATGATATTACCCCCGATGTAATGATAGGTCATAGTTTGGGGGAATACGTGGCAGCGACACTGGCCGGAGTATTCTCATACGAAGATGCGGTTAGAATTATCTGCATTCGCGGTCAATGTATGCAGTCGACAGCAGCGGCGGCAATGCTTGCGGTAATGTCTTCATCAGAGAAAGTGAAAGAAATATTAACTGAGGATATTGAAATTGCCTTAGACAACAGTAGTGAGCTTTGTGTTGTCGCGGGATCTGATGATGGAATAACTCAATTAGAAGAAGTATGTCGCGGGTTATTAATTAAAGCGAAACGTCTGGAAATTAAAAGAGCGTTCCATACCTGTTATATGGATCCTGTTCTGGAAAAATATAGTCAGGCTCTCGGAGAAATCACACTTAATAAGCCTCAAATTAGTTTTATATCGAATGTAACGGGTACGTGGGTTGATAACAACAAAGTTATAGCAAGTGACTATTGGGTTAATCATATTCGCCAACCTGTACTCTTTAAACAATCTATTGCGACGATCTTAGAAAATGAAAATTGCCTGTTTATAGAAGTCGGGCCAGGAAGTGGACTTTCTACTTTCGTTCAGAATCACTCAGATTATGGCGTAAATCATGCTTGTATCGCGTGGCAAAGCCATAAAACCAGAGATATGAGTCATCATAATGAGCTGATAGAAAAATTAGCCCTGATCTCCTTACATGGTATTGATGTGAATTGGCAGCAGGAGATCAATGTTCAGCAACCTGAATTGATTCATCTTCCCCCAACACCGATACGCGGAAAAGCATACCCGACAGATATAAAAAGGTTGCAGGCATTGTTTTCTGGCAATTCCCCTCATGCTGTTGAAAAAGAGGAAAGAAAAGAAGAGCACGCTAAAGTGACCAACACAATCAAAGCGGCCAATACAAATATCAACTTGCTGGTCCAGGAACGAGATAGAGTTATCACCGAATTAGGTTCTATTTGGAAACGCATTCTTGGTATTGATAGCGTTGAAAACAGTGATGACTTTATTTCTCTGGGCGGGAGTTCTCTCTCCGCAGTGCAAGTGGTTGCAAAAGCGAAGGCAATCAATCTACCGATTAACATGAATATGTTGTTGTCGGGCCAGACTTTGGCTGAGATAAGCAAGATATTAGATAATGGCCTCAAGATTGAATATAAGGGTTGGAAATTCAATGAGCATTTTTCACCTGAATTATATCCAACGTATGCCAGTTGCTTATATTCAGCAGTCAGAGAAAAACTGAAACATGAACATCATCTAAACTGCGATGATGCCATTATGCAGGTTTCAGATGGCAGCCACTTAATTGGCATTGTATTACAACAGGCTGAAAATAAGGTTAAATTATCTAATCAGGAGGTTAACTTTGGTAATATGCTTGGCTGGCCTTCGTTAGAAGAAAATTATGCCTTCTCTTATGCTAAGAAATTCTTCGAAGATTACGAATCCTATCAGAGCTACTGTGAAAAAGAGCTATCTCTTGGAAATGTCGTCATTGTAACCGGAAGTGACTACTATCTGCCTTTTTCACCTTCATACGGTTTATCAGAGGCGGAGTATATAACAAGGCCGCTATTCCAGGATATCGTGCTGGAAGACGAGACAATCCCACATGTTTTTGTGCTGGTTGGAAAGACCGATTTAGGGTATCAAATATATGATGGAAGCTTCCAATATTTTGGGGAGATCAGCGCACAGGAATTTGAGAAGACGGTTGTTGGGTTTAGAGGTTTAGATTTTATGGAGTCACATGAAGTCTTCAATAAATCCCGGCCTTATTTAGTCATTACCGTAAATTGCACTGGTGATTTTCCTGATAGCCGTGGACAGAAGGAACTCATTTTAAATAATCTGATTAATGATTTTAGAAGAAAAGAAGAGATAAAATATAATGAAAATGAGTTTTCTTGTTATATAGGTCTGGCCGCGATAGAAAAAATTATTGAAACCCCAGAGCTATTAACGAACAGTACTGCTAAGGATTTGGAGGAAATATTCACACGTTGGAATAATCAAATTAATTCATTAAGGCGTTTTTTAATTCTTGTAAGACCAGAACATGCCAAACAATTCGAAAGCGCATTCTCTTTTATTAATGGAAGAATGAACGAGTTGATTGCATCGTGTCAGGATAATGACCATGACAATAATAGGTTAAATGACTTGAATCTCATAAAATCGGAATTGGATTCCGTCATTGATATCCTCGGTTAATAAAGTGGCTTAATAACTCCTTCACCTTTCAGGTTGTTTTTTTAGTGAAGTGTACCATTCCGGTCACATAGTCAGCTATGTGACCGGAAGTAATGACACCATGTAACCCGGAATGTATTGGAATAGTCGTGACGAATTAAATTTTACAAAATAAAATATCAGGGGCTTTATTGGATGAAAATCAGATTGCTTGTTATTTTTTTTAGCATCATATTCATGACCGCTTCTTTTGCCAAAAGTGAACCAAACAACCATCTTGAACCAAACAATCATCTTGAACCAAACAATCATACTGAATTAAAAAAGCAACTTATTGATTATATGGAGGTGGGTAAGATACCAGGTTTGTCACTGGTCATTATTGATAAGCACAACAAAACCCACCTAATAACTTTAGGCAAACAGAACGAAAAACAAAATGGAGACATTAAGCAGGAAACAGTATTTGAATTGGGATCGACGAGTAAAGCTTTTACTGGGTTAATCGCGGCACAACTCATTGAAGAAGGAAAAATAAAACAAGAAACAACCGTTTCTTCTGTCCTGCCTTCGCTCTCATTTTATTATGATAATCAGCCGATAGAGGTCAGCTTTATTCAATTGCTGAATCATTCATCGGGGATTCCATTTTCAAGTGTTGATTTTATTTATGGTGGTAACAGCAGCGATTCTCTGGAGAATATGATTAATCGTATTAAACGGATAGATCTTCATAACAATCCCGGAACGCTTTATTCCTATGCAACGATTAATTATGATATTGCAGCCAGAATGATGGAAGTGGTAACACAGCAACCCTATTCTGAGCTATTAAAGAAATATGTGTTAACCCCGCTGAAAATGAATGATACCTCAGTTGATGCTATGGTTAACCATAAAGCAACAGGCTATCAGATAAGCTATCTTGCCCCCAGACCATACGATGCACCGTTCTTCATTTCTAATGTTCCTGCCGGATATATTCAGACTAACGCAGTTGATATGGCGAAGTGGCTACGTTTTCTTCTTAAGGATAACGATTCACCATTAAGCAAATATAAAAAGCGTATATTTGAGCCCAATACGCAATTATCGACAAATGAGGGTAAAGATGTTCATTATGCGCTAGGATGGTCTATAAATAACGATAAGATATATCATACTGGAATGAACCCAAATTTCTCCAGTTTTATTGGAATGAATACTAAAGCTAACGTCGCTGTTGCTGTTATGGCGAATGTTAACAGTAATGTCACATTTACTATTGGTGAACAAATTTTAAAGCAACTGTCATCGGGAGATGGGACAATAAACCTGACCTCTGCCAATGATGTTGAACTGTTTGATACATTTGATAGAGTATTTTTAGCATCAGGTGTTTTACTTTTCCTGTTTTTGCTAATAATAATATTCAGCATTTATCGTAATAATATAACTAAAAAGAGCAGGCACTTGTCTGGGGCAAAGAAAGTCATCGTGATAATCTCAATCTTAGCCTGTTTGAGTTTGACGCTGTTAAGTTTCGTTTTTCCCGCCGTTTTATTAAATATGTCTTGGAATTCATTGATTATCTGGATGCCAATGAGTTTTATACTAATGTCAATATTGTTAATTTTGACTTTAATCATGAGCCTGATTCATTTACTCATCATATTTTTTCGCCATATATCCTATGCTAAAAACCAAAATAAATAGGAGCATGTTAATGACTAATTTGTAATGGGTTTGTTTGCGTTCCTTAGCGGGTGAATTATACCGTGATATACGTATTTTGACAGATTATTTCAATAATGCCTTTGTCTCCAATAAAACATAGAGCCGGAGATCAGGTTGTTTAAATTATCTATATAAAATTAGGTTGTTAATATATGACGAATTCCTTTGATATAGCTATCGTTGGTATGGCTTGTAATTTTCCTGATGCAACTACACCACAAATGTTTTGGCAGAATCTTATTTCAGGAAAAGAAAGTATAAAAAAATTTACTGATGAAGAGTTGATAAAGAACGGGTACAGCAAAGAAGAGATCAATGATCCTAATTTTGTCCCCGCTAAAGCGATACTCAATGATTACAAGTCCTTTGATAACAATGTATTTGGTTATCTCAAAGACGAAGTTGATAAAATGGATCCGCAATGCCGGTTATTACACGAATGCTGCTGGCATGCCCTGGAAGATGCTGCGTATATTCCCGGCGATAATAAAGACAGAATAGGTTTATTTGCGGGTGCTTCGATCAATTTGCCGTGGATTTCTAATCAGCTAAAACAGAAGCTGACTCCGGCTGAAATCTTTGATGCGGTGAATTGGAGCCTGCCGGAATCTATCATTACCCGGATAGCTTATCGATTAGGTTTAAATGGGCCGGTGATGTCTGTGCATACCGCCTGCTCAACTTCTTTGGTTGCCATTCATACCGCCTGCCAGTCAATATTAAGTGGAGATTGTGATCTGGCATTGGCTGGTGGGGTTTCCATTTCATTACCCCAGGAATCAGGCTATACATACCAGCGGGGAATGATCCGCTCGGCTGATGGGCACTGTCGTCCATTTGATGCGCATTCGAATGGTACTGTGGGTGGCAATGGAGTGGGAATTCTGCTTCTGAAACTTCTTGATCGTGCTTTAGAAGATAATGATCAAATCCATGCGATTATAAAAGGGTCATCAGTTAATAATGACGGGCAACGTAAAGTGGGGTTCACGGCACCAAGTATAGAAGGGCAAGCAGAGGTTATTGCCAGTGCGCATATGTTGGCTGGTGTGGAACCCGAAGATATCAGTTACATAGAATGTCATGGAACAGCTACTGAAATTGGTGATCCCATTGAAGTGACCGCATTGGCACGTGTATTCCAAAATTCCCATCATGTTTGTTGGTTGGGTGCGGTAAAAAGTAATATTGGTCATTTAGATGAAGCCGCCGGTGTTGCAGGCGTCATCAAAACTATTATGTCATTGAAGAATAAACAATTAGCCCCCACACTGCATTACAATAAGCCGAATGATAAGCTGCATATAGATGAAACACCGTTTAAAGTTGTAGCCAGCCCTATGGATTGGACAGTACCGATGGGGAAAAAAAGAATAGCAGGTGTCAGTTCTTTTGGTATTGGGGGAACGAATGCGCATATCGTGATTGCGGAAGCTGATCAGCAAGAAGAAGTACAAGATGACGGACAGCCGAATGTATTTTTAATTTCAGCAGAAACGCCCGCAGCGCTACAAAATAATCAACAGAATTTGCTGAATACACTTAAAGGCGCTAAATCGTACCGCTTGAATGATATTGCGTATGTTTTGCAGGAAGGAAGGAAACACTACCGTTATCGTAAAGCGTTTATTGGGGCGACATATCAGGAGTTATGTTCAGCTCTGGAAAGAGAGACAACGAACCCCGTAAAAGCAAAAGATTCAGAACAGAATATTGTGTTTATGTTTCCCGGGCAGGGAGCACAATATTCAAATATGGCACTGTCACTTTATGAAAACCACTTATTATTCCGTTCAATAGTTGACTCATGTCTGCTTTTGGCTTCTGAGTATCTTGGTGAGTCTCTGCGAGACAAATGGTTTAATTATGGCGATGGTGATTTTCTTAGCAAAACACAATATGCACAGCCGGCCATTTTTATTATCGAATATGCGCTTGCCAAGTGTTTAATTGATATAGACATCAAACCCTCAATGCTCATCGGTTATAGTTTTGGGGAGCTGGTTGCTGCAACTATTGCTGACGTTTTTACATTAGAAGACGCATTAAAGTTTGTTATAAAACGCGGGCAACTCATGCAAAGTTTGCCTACTGGCGCTATGCTGAGTATCCCACTGCCTGCATCAGAGGTATTGCCGCTTTGTCCTGATCACATTGTGATTGCAATAGATAATAAAGATTCTTGCGTCGTTTCATCTGATGAACAATCCATCGAAGAGTTTTCCCAGATATTAAAGAAAAAACGTATTCTGACGACCCCCATCAAATCTAAACATGCAGCACATTCCCCCGCAATGACGAAAATAAAGGAGGAATTACTGCAAATACTTTCTGGCTTTACGTTAAGTACGCCGAAAACAGCAATCATGTCCTCTGTGACGGGTAAAATACTTTCTGCCGGAGAAGTCACATCAATTCACTATTGGGCTGAACAAGCGGAAAGAACCGTGTGTTTTGTTCAGGGAATGGAAAATATCCTTAATACCAGTAATCATTATGTGTTGATTGAAGTGGGAGTGGGAAGAGATCTCGTTAATTTAATTCGCCGGTATATGACACCAGAATCTGCGCAATCAATCATACAATTGCTCCCGGAAGATAATAAAGCTGACAGTCATCCTTACTTATTTTGGGCTGGATTAGGGAAGATATGGCAACAAGGCGTTAAAATTCAATGGGACAAAATACGCACATCACCGGATTGCAAACGTATTTCATTGCCCGGTTATGCTTTTGACCGAAGTACTTACTGGCCTGAAAATGCGAATTTCTTACATCTGTTTTCTGGCAATGAAAGTATAGAAACGAGTCAGGCGCCTGTTATCAAGAATGAAAATATATCAGATTGGTTTTATCAATCTGTCTGGCAACAGGATATTTTAAGAAACCTGAAGCAAGAGAAAAACGTTAAGACAGCGCTTTTATTCAAGTTAGGGGATAATTCTGAGCAAAGTACCCTTTACAAACAAGCATTAATCAATCATTACCACAAAGTTATTCAAGTTAGGCTTGGTCAGCAATGTAAATTGGAAATTGGCGCTCCAAGTACCATTCGTGGTCTCAACAGTGAAGATCATGCAAATTTCTTCAAATTGATTAACAATAACCAGATTTCAATTGAAGACATTATTATTGATTGTACCGATGTAAACCTGACGGTTAATGAACAATTGGCTTCGGTACTTTATTTACTCAAATCACATCGCGCATTTTGCAATATAAATCATTTAAAGGATATTACCTTACTTATCCAGAATGCCCGTGAAGTTTGTAATGAACCTGATATTGATCCGAATGCGGCTGCGATGCTGGTTATCAGCACGATTATCCGACAAGAATTCCATGAAGTATCTTGCCGGGCTATCGATGTTGGTTATGTTAATGACTGCTCTGCTGAGATGCTAATACGCGAAATTGAAGAAGGCGGAAATAAAACGGTTATCTACAGAAATAACCGGAGATGGACTGAAACTTTCTTACCGTCTATCCCCTTTGTGGAGGATGACATTTCCCGTTTGAAAAAAGAGGGGGTGTATTTACTCATCGGTGGGCGTGGTTTTATTGGTCACACATTCTCCCAATACCTTGCTACAGAATATAACGCTAATTTGGTTATTTCTTCACGCGCCAAATATGAACATGACCAGAAGTGGCAATCCGTTGCCGATGCTGCAAAAAACCTAGAGTTTGTTCAAGTTGATGCGAGTGATCATGACGCCATGAAAAAACTTATCCATGATTTGGTTGCCAAATATGGCCGTATTGATGGGGTATTCTACTTGGCGGGGTTAAGCGATGACATGTCGTTTAGATCAATAAGCGAAACGGATATAGGGTATATTGATAGCCATCTCGTTCCTAAGCAAAAAGGGATAACGGTATTAGAACAAGTTTTGGAACCGGTTGATTATGACTTTTGCCTGATCGTTTCTTCTTTGGCGCCTATTCTCGGCGGTGTCGGATTTTTTGCATATGCGGCCGCCAGTGCCTATTTAGATGCGTTTGTATTACGCCATAACCGAAGAAACAGAAAAACATGGGCGTTAATCAACTGGGATGGATGGGAATTAGCAGAGAAAGAAAAAATTAACGCGGGAGTGGGCAGTAGCCTGTCACACTTGCTTGTGACGAGAAGTGAGGGAATTTCTTTATTAGAAAAAGTACTCAGGTATCGGGAAGAACAAGCCCTTGTGATCTCAACGGCGGATATCAATGCACGTATTGCCCAATGGTCGTCTCCTGCTATCCACGATAATGAGACAGCCATTCAACATGGGAATTATGCAGCAAGACCTGATTTAGATTCTGAATATATTTTACCAAAGAGTGATATTGAGAAAAAACTAGTCTCAGTTTGGCAAGATTTTCTGGGAATTGAACCGATTGGCTTAAAAGATGATTTCTTTGAACTGGGCGGTAATTCACTTAAAGCGATAACTTTATTATCAAGGATTCACAAAAATTGCAAAATAGATGTCTCATTAACACATTTCTTTAAGAATCCGACGATCGAAGACATTGTTATTTTATCTGCTTCACAGGCAGAATCAGAGTATCAAATGATATTGCCAGCAGAAGTTCAAGAAACCTACCCGCTATCACCCGGACAGCGGCGGCTTTATCTGCAACAGATTATGGATAAAAATTCAGTTGCTTATAACGAAACAGCCGCATTTAACATTGTTGGCAAATTAGACAGGGACAAGTTTAACAAAACACTTCAATTATTATTTAAACGACAGGATTCACTGAGAGCATCATTTATTCTTTGTGAAGGCGAACCAAGACAAAAATATCATGATGACATTGAAATAAATATAGAATATTTAAAGCTTGACTCATCCAATATGAGTGATGATGAAGTGAAAATTAAGGTTAACAGCCTTATTAAGCCATTTAAATTAGACGAGCCACCTTTAATAAGAGTGACCCTGATTGAAGTTCGGGAAGGGCACTACATATTCTTCTTGGATTTACACCATATTATTTCGGATGGGCTTTCTCAAGATATTTTTGTAAGAGACTTTTTGGATCTTTACCAGGATAAGGAGCTGAAACCATTAGAAATACAATATAAAGACTATACGGTTTGGCAACAAAGAATGGTAAATGATAGTGGTATGTTGGAACAGAAGGCGTTTTGGTTATCAACGTTAAAAAATGTACCGGAGCTTAAATTACCAATAGATTATGCCCGAACAAACGAGGTGGGTAATATAGGTGGCCGGATAGGTTTTGTGATTGATAAGGCATTGAGTGATCAATTTGATGCGTTGGCAGAACGCGAAAATATCACAAAATTTATGCTTTTCATTTCGTCTTATGCGCTTTTGATGAAAGAGATATCCGGACAAGATGAATTTGCAGTAGGTACACCAATATTGGGACGACCGCAAAGTGAACTGCAAGATATCATTGGTATGTTCGTAAACTTGTTGCCGATTGTCTTTGAGTGTAGCGGTGAATTACCCTTTAAGCACTTTGTCAAAAAGGTCGCTGAAAGAACGATAGCCTCATTTGAGAATGCTGATTTTCAGTTTGAAAATATGGTGAAGGAGCTTAATATTAAGCCAAGATTAAATAGAACACCGATTTTTGATACTGTATTTTCCTATATGAATATTGGAATGGCCGATTTTGTATTACCTGAAGTTAAATTCTCTCGTTATGATCTCCATCAGGAGAATACCCGATTTGATATTACCTTTTTTGTTAAGGAAAATTACTCAGGTTATGAATTCAATATTGAATACAAAAAGGATCTCTTTAAAGAGAAAACAATGGAGTATTTCAAATATCGATATATTACATTGTTAAATAATATTGTCGCTTATCCTGATAAAGACATTCAATTTATATTGAATGCAAGCAATGAAAGTCATCACGATGAAGTGACGGAGAGTGATTTGCTGGACTTTAATTTTTAGCTTGAAGAATGAAGGGGATAATTCCCTGTTAAATTGTATATTACACGTGGCTGCCCTTAAGACTTCCCATTTTTTGAAAGAGAAAAATCCGGGTATTAGAAGGGCAGTTTAATTCATTAGCTTATTTATAGAGTGAGTATGTTAGATAAAATTCATTTAAATACGCCAATAAATGCGAAATTGAGATTATACCTTTTGCATCATGCGGGGGGATCTCACATGTTTTACAGGGCATGGCAACGGGAATTACCTGATTGGATAGAGTTTATTGCGATAGAACTTCCTGGCCGTGGGTTGAGCTTTGGCAAAGCATGCCTGGAATCTATAGAAGATATTTTAGAGGCGTTATTACCTGTGATTAAGACCGATAAACCATTTGCGTTTTTCGGGCATAGTATGGGGGCATTAATTACTTATGAATTGACTTTAAAATTGCAAGCGCGCTGTATATACCCATTATGGATTGGCCTGTCTGCATTTAAACCGCCTCATATAAAAAGAGCAGAGTTAGTCCATCGCGCCTTAATGACGGAAAATCAGTTTTTAGATTATTTAAAAACATTAGGGGATATCAGTGGCTTAACGGAAGATAAACATGCGATGAAAATCATGCTTGAAATAATCAGGAAAGATTTTAAAGCAATTGATGATTTTAACATGAGTGAATCAAAGATTGATAATAAAACCGCAGTGGGTTTGTTTTATGGCAAAGAAGATTCAGAGGTGACATATGAAATGATGAAAGGTTGGCCGGACTATATTTCAGGCCGATGTACAACCTATGGGTTCCGGGGCGGGCACTTTTATTTACAAGAAGTTAAAAGTGAAGTCATCAATAAAATAGCACTTGAAATAAATGAAATTATATAGGAAATAAAATGAAATATGTCATTATTTGGACATTGATTTTTCATCAGAAATGGAATGCACTTACGCGGAATGAACGGAAAAAATTGCAAAATGAATATTTGCCAGAGATATTAAAAAAATACAGTTCATCAATTAGCCTGAGAACGATAGATACTGAGGGTTTTACCGCAGAGTTTCAGGATTTTGTTATTATAGAAACAGAAAGTTTAAGTGACTATTATTGTCTGTTGCAGGATATGAGAAATACACAAGTCTTCTCTGAAGGATATTTGAGTATCTCTAAAGTTTTCATGGGCATTGAAAATGCTCATGAGGTTTATAACGATGATTGATTTTGGCTAACTTGATGGGTTTTAAATACATTCTTTGAAAAACGCCAATGGGAACGTTAATTAGGCCAGCTAATTTATGAGATCAATTGAGTCAACACTCAAATGATGGGATATCTATATGATGAATGTAAAAAATGAATTAAATACAAACATTGATAAAGAATATTTTTGGAAGAGAATAATTAATGATCATGAGCCATCAGAGTTTGAAAAATCTCTGATATTCAATCATGATAGCGTGAACCGACAAAAAATAGTGTTTTCACGTGAAGCATCACAAAATATCTTATCTATGGCGAATGGCTCAGATAAACGATTAAGTGCTTTACTGATATCACTGATGGGTTTTGCTCAGTCAATGATGCAGAGAAGCCAAAGTTCTTTAATTTTAACCACAAGTTATCTCGATGATGGTGAAGAGTCCCAGATAATATGTGTTCCGGCAAAATATTCACCTGAACAATCTTTGGCAAAACTGATAAAGACAGTATCAAAAAATATACAGAATTTATTACAGTATAGATTAGGTTCATTTCACGAAATTTGTGAACAACCTAAATTTTTCACATCGTGTATTCTTTTGAAAAATTGCCAGACGGTGAATAAAGAAATTTATGATCTTTCTGTTTCTCAAGTATTTTTTGAACATGATGATGAAATAATAAGTTGTGAAGTTCATTCACCTTATCATGTTAATTATTACGCCGAAATTATTAAAATGGTTGTGTTGTTGAGCCAGCAGATTCGTTCCCAGAAGGCGCTCAGTACACTCAAATTATCTGAAGAGTCGGGTGTATATGCCCATCATTTTACACCTGAAATTGACAGTCACTCTACTATTCATTCTTTATTTGCAGAACGAGTAAAACAGCATCCTTTGCGCACAGCGATTACAGATGAGCATTGTGTTCTCAGTTATATCGAGTTAGATAAATTAAGCTCAATGTTTGCCGCTACATTGTTAAACCAGGGTATTAAACAATATGATACCGTCGGTATTCATATGAATCGTTCATGTGCTGCCATTGTTGCTATGCTGGCTGTTTTAAAAACGGGGGCTAAATATTGTCCGCTTGATATAAATTGGCCTGCTTCCCGAAAGAAACATGTCAAAGATACCGCCTCAATTAAGCATGTCATTGTTTCTGATAAAACGAGCTGTGAGCTTGAAGATTGTCAGAACATTGCTTATGTATCGCCTGATAGTGATATCAATATTGATATCGGTGAACAGTTTCATATAACGTCAGACGATTCTGCTTATGTTATTTTTACGTCTGGTTCAACAGGCGCGCCAAAAGGTGTTGAAGTTTCGCATGCTGCTGTCATAAATCTGGTTTTAGGTTTACATGACAGAGTTTATCAACATTATCAGGGCACTCTGAATGTAGCCATGATGTCTGCACTGAGTTTTGACGCCTCAGTACAACAACTGTATCCGGCATTGTTACTCGGCCACACTCTTCATATGGTGCCTGAGTCCGTCAGGCGGGATGGAAAAAGAGTGGTTGAATTCTGGGGTAAGAATGCTATCCAGATTGCAGATTGTACGCCGACACATTTACGTATGATCCGAACACAATTCGCTGAACATTCAATTCATTGTACGGTCAATCATCTTATGATTGGTGGTGAATTGTTGGAAAAACATAACTGGTATAATTTTGCCAAATGTTGGGAGTCGGTTCCTAATGCTTCTAATGCTTACGGCCCGACAGAGTGTTGTGTGCAATCCACTTCTTTTGAATTTAACGAGAAGAGTGAAATTCAAACACCGACAATTCCCATTGGTTTTCCGATGCCGGGTGAAGAGATTATATTGATTGACGACTTTTTAAGACGGTTACCTGAAGGCGCCATCGGTGAAATTGCCATTGCCGGAAAGGGGCTTGCAAAAGGCTACATAAATCATCCGGAGTTAACCGCGGAAAAGTTTATTACTATCGAAGGTAAAAAATATTATAGAACCGGTGATCTTGCCCGATATTCAGGAGAGAATGGCTTAATTTATCTTGGCCGATCCGATAATCAGGTCAAAATTAATGGTTATAGAATTGAATTAGGGGAAATAGAAGTCATTACTCAAAAAACGATTAATGAACAAATCAATGGGCTTGAATCCGGTTCGAAAGCGATTTGTGATGTTTTTGTTATGGTTAATTCCCAAGACTCAGACAATAAATTTTTAGTGGCTTATATATATACCAATATTGAATTTAACGAAGAGGTTTTGAAGAAAGCCTTGGCTGAACGTTTGCCGGGTTACATGGTTCCGAGTTATTTCATTAAGGTTGAAGAGTTTCCGCAAAATAACAGCGGTAAAATCGATGTGGCGAGATTGCCAGATCCCAGAAGTACCGCAAGAAACATTGAGATGAAACCTTGTAGTAGTGAAATTGAGGTCAATATATTATCTCTGTGGGCTGAAGTTTTAAAAATAAATAAGGAAAATATCAGCTCATGTGATAACTTTTTTGATTTGGGTGGCTCTTCATATACCTTGTTACAACTTAGTATTAAATTGAATGAGTTTTTTAATAAGGAAATTGAAGTTGTCGATTTATTCCAATATACCACAATAGAACAACAAGCGATTTTTATAGAATCTCATGGAAAGGCAGAAGAAAATAATTTGATTGACGATAATCAACTTGAACAATTTGATAATGCAATAGGAATGTTCAATCATTGAGTGTAAATGGTCAAAAAAATAAGATAATGAACAATCAGTATACGAATGGATTTCGTGAACTTTCGATTCGTATTTATTTTTAATTTTCATTGGTGATGACATATTATGAATAAAGAAGAAAATCCAATTAATGATAAATTACCTCAAAAATTAACAGGTCTGGAAATCGCTATTGTTGGTATTTCCTGCCGGTTTCCTGATAGCCCAACGGTCGAAAGTTTTTGGAAAAATTGTCTTGAGGGTAATGACTGTATCACCCGATTTTCTGATGAAACGTTAGCTAAGAATGGTGTTCCTGAACATGAATATAGGCACCAGAATTATGTCAATGCGAAAGGTGTGATTGAAAATCCTTTGCGGTTTGATGCTGAGTTTTTCCAATACAATAAGCGCGAAGCGGAGTTACTTGAGCCACAAATCAGGCACCTTCACGAATGTAGTTTTGATGCCTTAGGTTCAGCAGGTTTAGTGCCCTCAGCTTATAAAGGAAAAGTAGGCTGTTATTTGGCCGCCAGTGCTCAGTTGCAGTGGCAAATGGCAGCTTATGAAGAGAGCAAGCAAGACGGGGTTGGTTTATTTTCTGCATTTAGCCTTATCGAAAAAGATTTTGCGGCCACGCGCTTAGCGTATAAGTTGGGGCTGACTGGCCCGGCCGTTGCACTACAAACCGCGTGTTCTTCTTCACTAACCGCAGTGCATATGGCGGCTCGTGCATTATTACTGGGTGAATGTCAGTTAGCTTTAGTGGCCGCCGCCGCTTTGGTGACACCAAATCAACAGGGATATCTCTATCTGGATGGCATGATAGAATCACCGGATGGTGTCTGCCGCCCTTTCGATGAACAGGCCAATGGCACTGTGGGAGGTGAGGGCATTGGCGCCATTGTGCTGCAACCGTTAAAGCAGGCTCTTGCAGAAAAACGGCCTATTATTGCTTTAATTAAGGGAAGCGCTATCAATAATGATGGCGCAAGAAAGGTGGGCTATACCGCGCCAAGTATTGAAGGGCAAACCGATGTTATTCGTAGTGCAATCACAGTATCCAAAATTGATCCTAAATCAATTTCATATATTGAAGCACACGGAACGGCAACTAAATTAGGCGATCCCATTGAAATTACTGCATTAAAAAATGTATTCCATGATTGTCCGGTGGGCAGTATTGCAATAAGTTCAGCTAAATCTATTATTGGGCATCTTGATAGCGCGGCTGGTATGGCGGGTTTAATTAAGACTGCATTAATGCTGAAAAACAAAATGCTTTGTGCCAATAAGTATTTCAGTACACCCAATGCTAAATTAAAGCTGGAGTCATCACCTTTTTACATTAATAAAAATAGCCAAGAGTGGCATAGTGAATCAGTCAGAAGGGCGGGCGTCAGTTCTTTTGGCATTGGAGGAACAAATGCGCATATCATCCTCGAAGAGATGCTCCATGAACCATTAGAATCTGAATCACCTGAACAATTGGCACTGTTGCCGTTGTCCGCTAAGAACGCATCAAGTTTATCGATGATGGAAAATGAGCTGCTGAAACTTCTGTCAGAGAAAAAGCATAAATTGTCTGATATTGCTTATACCCTGCAACAAGGACGGGAACACTTTGATTTCCGATCTGTATTGGTTTGTTCCGGGAGTAAGACAACCAGCACGTTATCTGATTTTATTCACGGAAAAGCAAAACATTCAGCCAAGAAGATCGTCTTTTTATATCCGGGACAGGGAACACAATATCCGGGTATGGCTTATGCCTTATATCAGCAGGAAGAAATATTCAGAAATAGCTGCCAGGATTGTTTCGCTTTATTATCTGAAGATACTCAAAAAGAGTTGCATGATTTTTTTGTGAATATATCTGAACAGAAGAGCGTATCCAACGAAATAACCCAATTAGCTATTTTTATTGTTGAATATGCCATGACATCTTTACTGCAAAATAAAGGAGTTAAGCCATTTGCCTTACTTGGACATAGTTTAGGTGAGTATGTTGCGGCGACAATATCTGGCGTATTTTCTCTCAATGATGCCCTGCATTTAGTCAGTCAGCGGGCAAAACTCATCGAAATGATGTCGCCAGGGATGATGCTGAGTGTCGCATTAGGAATAGAACAGATACGCAGTTACCTTGATGAAGAGTTTGATATAGCTGCAATCAATGGTAAAGAATCTGTCGTCATTTCTGGTAGTGCGGCGAATATTGAGAGGCTGGCATCTGCACTTCAAAATGATAATATCCAATGCAGAAGATTAAAAACCTCTCATGCGTTCCATTCCAGAACGATAAATGAGATTCAGGCAGAATATGCCAAGGCATTAAATTCAGTCAGTTTTAACCATCCTGTGATACCCATCCTTTCTAATTTAACGGGTGGCTGGCATTCTGAAGAAGGGATCAGACAACCTGAATATTGGTTGTCACATCAACGAAATACCGTTGATTTTTTAGGTAGCATAGAAACATTATCAGAATTCAATGACCTTGTTTTTATTGAGGTGGGACCTGGTAATACTTTATCCAGTTTCATACATAAATATTATCAAAACGAAAGTGAAAATAAACCATTAATCATTAATATGATTAAACACCCTAATTTGACAGATGATGATCATGAATATTTCTATCGTCAGCTAGGGAAAATATGGTGTAATACCGAAGGTATAGGTTGGCAAAATATCAATCAGCCACAAGGGCATTTGATTCATATGCCAGTGTATCAGTTTGCCAGAACGGAATATACCCAACTCAGGGATAAATTAGTTTCTGGCATCAATGTAAGTCGTGAAAATAATACGTTAAATCATAATAAACTTTATTTCCCTGGTTGGCAGCGGGAGATTTATCCCCAAGTAGAAGAAGGGAATACAGATCAAGCGGTTTTTATTCTTTGTACCCAATCAAATAATGCCGGTTATCTTGCTTCAAGCCAGGCATTGTGGCCTGATAGCACAGTGATTTTTATTGATGATTCAGACAGTATTAAATCATTAACACCATTACCTGAAAGTAGATTTATCCTGATCCCTGAAAAAGAAAAACTCGAAAATGATCCCATTGAATACTATTTACAATGGGTTGAAGGGCTTCGCATCATTTTAACGCTGCTAGAATTACAAGCCGCACGATTTATTCTTTTCACACCTGAAATTGAAAATGTATTGGGATGTGAACAAGCGATACCAACGATTTCGTTATTAAAGGGTTTGGTTCAATCCATTTCTCATGAATATCAACAGCATCAAGTCATGCAAATAGATTTATCTGGCGATGATGTAGCGGATGACCGATTTAACTTGTTGATACGGGGGCTGGTGAATTCAGGTAAATATAATCAGGTTGCAATACGGCATGGTCAGTTATGGCTGCCAGAATTCAAACCACTATCAATAACGCCTCTGAATGGTGTTGATAAAGCACATGGATTACAAGAAGGGGATTTAGTATTTATTAGTGGGGGTCTTGGTGGCATTGGATTAAAGCTGGCAGAATCATTAGCAATTCAGTATCGTGCACGTTTTGTCTTAGTCTCTCGCTCACAGTTTCCTGCAAGATCTCAATGGGATCTTATAAAGAAAGATCCGACTCAAGTGGAAACAATGAAAAAAATTGAGAGTATCGAAAAAATAGAACAAGTTGGGAGTGAAGTCTATATTCATTCTGTTGATGTCTCTTGTGAAAAAGAGCTTCATTCATTGCTGCAATCAGTTGAAAAGGAACTGGGGCCATTCAGTATGGTAATACATGCAGCAGGATCTGATGCCGGTGCATTAATTGCGCAACCTAATCTTACATTACATCGTGATATCATGGTGGCCAAAGTCTTGGGGGCTAATAACCTGCTTTCCTATTTTAGTGACAAAAACCTTCGTTCCATGCTGTTTTGTTCTTCTTTGCTATCTTATTACGGAGCTTCCGGGCAATCTGCGTATGTTGCGGCTAATGCTTATTTAGAGGCGATTGCAGACGACCAGAAGTTTCCTTTCAGGATCTGTTCCATCGCCTGGGATAGATGGTTAGAAGTGGGTATGGCGGTTAATACCATAACAAATCCCAATACAGCGGTCGGTTTAACTAATCAGGAAGGGCAAGATGTATTTCTTCAGATAGTTTCACATTATCCTAATAAATTTTCAGTGTCCGTATTACCAATAAAAGACAGAATAGAACAAGATGAGCTTTCACGATTAAATAATAAAGGTTATGTATATAATATAATAAATCCGCGTGCTGAGGATTCAATAAAGGAGATTATTGTAGACGTATGGGGACACCAATTGGGTCTTTCTGAATTGGATGAATATATAAGCTTTTTTGATTTAGGTGCGACTTCGCTTGATATTGTTCAAGTTAACGAAAAGTTAAAGCAGAAGTTAAATATGGATATTCCCATTGCAATGATGTTTACTTATAGTTCTGTAGTTAAACTGCAAACTGCATTACAGAATATAATCAATGAATACAGTGATACGCATCAAGATAAGGAAAATACAAATCAAAATGATAGAAGGAGCTTAGCTAAAAAACGCATGAATAAAAGATTACGCAATAATTGAAATTGTATTGCCAAATGTACTTAGTCATTCGGGAAAGCAAATATTGAGTTCTATTCTGAGGGTTAATAAATGAAAAAATTATCTGTCTTGTTAGTTGGAGGGTATGGCATTGTTGGGATGCAGGTTGCACAGATTTTAAATCAGCATGCCCCTGAGCTGGAGTTAATTATTGCAGGGAGAAATATTGATAACGCCAGGCAGCTAGCCCAAACGTTAGGAAATGCAACGGCGGTGGCTCTTGATATTGATAATATCAATTTATCAGATGAAATAAAGATTGACATAATATTAGCCACTGTTAATGATCCCAAAGATAATTTATTGCATTTTGCAAATAAAAATGGCATTGCTTATGTAGATATCACGCGTTGGACTGAACGATTGCAGGTTGCGTTGAGCAAGGCTGTAATCATGAGAAATAAAAAACCAAGCTCAATGATTTTTGCGTCATCGTGGATGGCGAGTGTGGTTGCAACACTTGCTAATAATATGAGTAAGTCATTAGTAAACATCACGAATATTGATATCAGTATACTCAGTGCTTCGAATGATAAGGCTGGCCCGGATTCATTTGATTATTTGGATAGCCTTGCGACTCCATTTACTGTAAAACAAAATGGGCGATATCAGAAAGTACTTCCTTTTTCGGATGAACGCATTATCTTATTTGATGATGATTGTCGGTATAATGTTTTTCGCATAGATACGCCTGATCAATTTACGTTGCCTTTAATAACAAATGCTCAAACTATTGCCACAAGAATTGGTTATGATAATCATAAGGCAAATAAGATATTATCATTTTTTATAAAAAATGGTATTTGGAAATTGATATCAGGTGATCTGTTTAAAAAGTTACGTAAAAAGATTTTTTATCATCCCGGTACAGGCGATCAGCATCAAATTCGGATTGATATACATGGAACTGATGAAAAAGGGGATCGAAAACATATATATACTCATATTAAAGCCCCGAAGGGGCAAGCACATTTAACCGCTACAGGAGCTGCTGCTTTAGTTATGCAGTTGGCTGAGCACATTCAACGTGATCAAGATGATATTTTGATGATGGGAGAAGAGTTTTTATGTACTGAAAAGCTTAAAGCACTTTTACAGTCAGAAGATATTATTCTGAATGAGAAAAATGAAATATTAAAGTAATTCCTTTTAAGTTATATTAAGTGACTGGAATAAGAAAGTTGATTAAACGAACCTTCCAGTCACCTAGTTAATTAAATGGCTGTATTGCGTGAGAACAGATAACAAAGCGGTAATTTGAAAGAGTTCAGTTTTTTAATAGTGTTGTTGTTATTTTAATGTTAATCAAAGCTTGATTTATCTCATTATTAATAAAAATATCAGGAGGGGATTTCATTATGCCGTTGTCTGAAATAAAGTTAAGCAATCATTTCAATATATCTCGCAATGTAATTTCCAGTTTAAGAACGCTGAGGAAATTGGATAATTATCACTGGGCTATTGCACTTTCAAAAGATTATTTTGTTATAATAATTGCGATATATTTAAGTGTTGGTATAAGTTTCTGGTTCTACCCACTCTCTTTATTGATGATAGGTTCGACACAACGAGCATTTACTAATATATTACATTACTCATCTCATTATGTTTTAGCTAAAAATAAATTCCTGAATTATATCGCCGGGACTTTTTTATCTGGGCATTTGGTATTTCATTTGCTTAGCACTTATAAAGATCCTCATGTCAGGTATCATCACGCTCATTTAGGTGATCCAGAAAAAGATCCCGATTATAAATTCCATATAGACAGTGGGTTATATGATTTTAAACAAAATGACAGAGAGTTTTTTATACAGAATATATTATTAACACTTTCAGGATACAGAACATTTAAATATATAAAGTATGTAATAGAAGACAGGATTAAGTCAAGGAAAAATAAGGAGTTAAAAAAAGACGATAATAAAGTTATAAAGAAAAAATCAGAAAATAAAAATGATAAAGAATCAACTTTCTTTTTTATTTATTGGATTGTGATACTTTCAGTCATTATTTATTCTGGTTACTTCCTGTATTTTATTCTGCTTTGGATAGTTCCATTATTTACGGTTACAGTCGCTATTGGGTGGATTATCGGCATAGCTGAGCATTATCCTCTGCCTGCATCTGAAAAGGAGGCATTATTGCTAACACGAAATACAAAAGGTGTTTGGTGGGAACGCTTCTTGTTTGGAAGGCATTATGATAATTATCATTTGGTACATCACTTGTATCCGGGTATTCCTCATTGGAATATCAAGAAAGCGCATATATATTTATTGAATGATCCCAATTATCAAAAGTGGGATGATCTATGGGGAGGGATATTTATCCGTGAATATCCGCACCAAGAAACCATGCTAAGCTACGCATCAAAATATAGAAAATTCAAAAAAGAGAATAAAGAGGGAAGTTTTGCAAAACGTCTACTTTCTATTTGAATATTTTTTATATAAAACGATTTAATCTAAACGGGGCTTTCAGGGCCCTATTGTGATTTTTGGGTATCAGGTAATCAGTTCCGGGAGGTTTATTCGAAATAGCATAATGATTTAAATTCTTTATTTTGTAACTGATTGTCTTTCACGACTGAGCCAAAAACGTACGTATTTGATACGGTACACGTACGCTTTCATTGCGTACATCTTGCTAATAGGCCCATCTTGGCGTACAATTTTAATACGTACAACTAGGAGAGCGTAACAATGCCTCGGATCCCAGTAGAAACTAACGACCGAATGTCGCTACGTATTGCCTCAGAAGAAAAGTCGCTGTTGATACGTGCAGCCGCTTTACAACATACCAACTTGACTGAGTTCGTGATCCGCAATGTGGTGTCAGCAGCACGGAAGATTATCGACGAGAATGAACGGCTGGAGCTGACCGAAAGAGATAGCTTGCATGTTCTGGATCTTTTGGATAACCCACCGGCACCCAATGAGAAATTGTTGGCCGCAGCATTTGCCTTGCCGAAACAATCATGATGCTACCAATCTGGCACGAAGAGCCCATTGGCAAACATCATGATCGCAGTGCTTTTGACTGTGGTGATGAAGCGTTAAATCAGTTTTTACATCGCCATGCAAGGCAGAGCCATGAGAAAGGTGGGGCAAAAACTTACCTCGCGGTTAGCGAAAGCAATGGAACGGTATTAGGTTACTACAGCCTAAGTCCTGCTTCTATTGTTTACGAACGTGCACCGGAGGTGATTAAACGTGGTTTGGCTCGACATGATGTGCCAGTATTTCGGCTTGGCCGTCTGGCTGTAGATCTTTCAGTACAGAGTCAAGGACTCGGTGGCCAGTTGTTGCTGGCCGCTGGTCGGCGCTGTTTATTGGTAGCCGCGCAGGCTGGCGGAGTTGCATTGCTGATTGATGCCAAGAATGAGCGTGTTGCCGAGTGGTATGCCAGCTATGGTGCTATTCCGCTATTAGATGCCCATTTATCTTTGCTGTTACCATTCAAAACAATACATGCAGCTCTGGTCACTGCGGGGAAGTTTTAAATGAACGAAGCAACCTAACTCTTTGAAAATAAGTTATTTCCTTTTATCAGTCGCAACCAGATCATTGCCGGGCTGGTGTTCTCCTGAGATTCTGCATCCGTTGAAGAAATGGAAGCTGCCGGCAAAAAATTTGAGTTGGAAGCCTTTGTTTCTAACTATCCGGTATGGGTACTTGGCGCACCTGACTGCGACGATGATGACATCGCGAAGCGTTTAACCCTTCAAATCGCCCCACACAACTATCCCAAACCGGAATTTTCTGTAGAAAAACCACCTACCACAAAAGTTGGCGGTTATCGCAGCTACCCGGTCACTATCCCTGTTTTAAAATTAAAAACCCCGCTGTAGTATTTTATATTCATATTCTTGAGCATTAAGCTGCGTTTGTAGCTGCATCATAAATGTATCTTGATGTTTAAATTCATTGCAAACGAATAAATCAAGAGCGGCATATTGATGTTCAGGCCATGTGTGAATAGTAAAATGTGACTCTGCTAATATTAGCGCACCACTGACACCCCATGGTTGGAATTGATGGAAGTGATGAGTAACCACATTCAGCTCACATTGTTGGGCAATATCAAGCATGATTTTTTCAATGGCTGATACAGATTTCAGTACCTCTGCATCACAATCTTTCATATCTATGATCATGTGAGTGCCAAGTTGTCGTGTATTATCCGATGTACTGACTTTTTCCTGACCACGATATTGAAATTTAGTGCCGTGACACTTATTACAAGTTGCCTCTATGAGCTGTTCTATCGTTAATATGTTCTTTCCGTGTCCAATGGTTATCATGTTATTACATGATTTACATTGGTAAAATTTTATACGAGGGTTAATTTCTCCGGTATAGATTTTATCTGAATAATTATTTCCCCCTGAGATCGTCGGGTACGTTTGAGGTGTAACAGAAAGAACATAAAGATCGCTGACATTACTGATAATACTTCCGCCATGATATTTATTGAATTGCGGATAAATATGTCTGATAAGAAGATTCTGATTGTTAAATAACCTTTGAACTTCTTGGTTTTCCATTGGTTTTTTTTGACCAAAGGAGAGTAAAATCTCACTATTATCATTTTTAGTGAAACTAATAGCACGTGATAAAAATAGTTTTAATCCGCTCAATGTATAAGGAGGATCTGTCAAGACGATATCAAAATTTTTAGTGTATACATTAGAGAGTTTTAGATCTAAGTATTCAGTATTAATGACAAAATCATTTTGCTCTGCGACATCCCGAATAAATGTTAGTAGGTCCTGATCGATATCCTTGACAAAAATATTTTTTGAGCAGTCGTAGCCGAGCTTTTTAAATGCCATCATCAGAGCTAACGAAGTCAAATCATCATCACCCAAAAATAAAATATTTTGTTTAAATACTCTTGGGTTATTAAGTAATAGCATTACCCGGCGTATTGATGTCTCTAATGTCGCATGTGCTTGATCTAACAAAACATTGACTTGAGGTCTGCTGTTATATATAGGCTCCAATAAAACGGAAAGCTCTTTCTCAAACTCTTCTCGTTTCTCCTCTGATGACAGCAAGTTATATTTATTTATATCAATTGAGCGGTATCCCAGTTCATCTTGTACGTATTTTACGCCGATAGAGTTTAACTTAAAAACACCTTTGTTTTCAGCGTAATCATATTTTATTAATTCTTTTTTAAATGCAGAGATGATGGGAATAGGTAAACCGCTTTTTAATGAAATGTCTTTATTTGATGTACGGTCATATAAATATAAGCGTATTAATAATGTCTCTAGCACTTCAACTGGGTGTGACAACTCCATATTGTTTTTTATAACATTCAGCGTGTTCATGGTAATCTCTTTTTACGTGATTTACTAATTTTACAACGTAATTAAAACTCAGAATTATTAACCCAGATGTTTAAATTCCACTTGAATCTGCTACTGTTGTTCTTTCTAAAATCTGCAATTTATCCCCCTCCCATAAATTCTGGGAATTTACTAATACTGTTTATAAATCTGAACATTATATAAGGGATTATAATTTTCAACTAGTTTCTATCACTATTGGAAATAGTAAATAAGAGTAATATGTTTATGATTTTTTTCTTAACTGAATCCATCAGCATTGTGATATCACTCGCAAATTTAATGTAAATATACTCAAGTTTGAGTATATATATCAGGCTGGTTGGGTGCGAAACAATCAGATCTTTTTTTAAAACTAACGTTAAAGAGCCTTTCCTTGTTGATTCCATTTTTGGAATCTAATAACCAATCTGAGTCAGAACACTATTTGGGCATTATCAGCAGATAATGAACATGCTTTATTATCATCTTTTAATGGCAATATTGTGATCTCAACGAATGTTATCTTTTCGCCTCTACATGATTATGAGCCGGCAAGGTTAATGATCCGTTTATCCGATGGGGACCGGATAAAATTTTCAGTGGAATTAGAGCCAGACAAATTTTGAAAATACAGCTATGAGGGCAATAACATGATTCGTTTTGAGGATAAGGTTGTCATTATTACCGGCGCAGGAAGCGGTATTGGGGAGGCTACAGCAAAGCGCTTTTCACAAGAGGGAGCTATTGTTGTATTGGCTGGACGGGATACTGATAAGCTTAATTGTGTACTCAGTGAGTTGTCATCGGACAAGGCGTTGGTGATTCAGACGGATGTTGCAGATCGGGAATCGGTCAAAAATATGGTTGATGAAACGGTCAGTCATTTTGGCCGGATAGATATTCTGGTCAACAATGCGGGTTTGTATGTCGTGGGCGATTTATTGAGTACTTCACAAGAAGATGGTAATGCAGTCCTGGCTACAAACCTCAATGGCGTACTCAATTGTAGCTATTTTGCTTTACCTCATTTGCTGGAAAGTAAAGGATGTATTGTCAATAACGCTTCTGTATCCGGGTTAGGGGGAGATTGGGGCGGTGCTCATTATTGTGCAGCGAAAGGCGCTGTGGTGAATTTAACGCGTGCCATGGCGCTGGATTATGGCTCACAGGGTATTCGCGTCAATGCGGTTTGCCCAAGTTTAGTATTGACGCCGATGGTCGCTCGTTTTGACGATGAAACCCTGAAACATTTCGATAGTCGTATTCCGTTGAAAAGGGCAGGTCAGCCTTCCGAAGTTGCCGCCGCCATTGCATTTTTGGCAAGTGAAGATGCCAGTTTCATTAATGGTGTGAACCTGCCGATAGATGGCGGGGTAACCGCATCCAATGGTCAACCCAATTTTAACTAACGATATTAGCCATTAGATCAATGGTCGAAGGTGGCTCCACAATTTGTGGAGCCACTTAATTTTATCCCTGTGAACGGTAGTTGTTTAAATTATTCAATAAAGATGAGTGATTTTGGCTTACAACTCTGGCTAGTTCACATAATGTGGGATGAGTGAACAATGTTGCCAACGGAATTTCCATATTTTTCTCACGCAGACGAGCCAACAATTGTATCGCTATCAATGAATGACCGCCCAATGCAAAGAAATTGTCATGACGGCTTACCTGTTCCCGTTTCAGCAACTTCTGCCAGATCTCAGCCAGTGCAATTTCCACATTACCGAAAGGCGCTTCGTAACCGGAAGTTGTTACAACAGCAGATTGGCCTGATATCGGTGTATCTTGCGGTAAATCGGCCAGTAATTGCTGGCGTTCTGCGGCGGATAAAGTGGAAATGCCCATGATGGAACGTTGAGGATCTATTTCCAATGTTTCCACCAAATCAGTCAGGGCAGTGGTTATATCAGTAATTAGTCGTGTCGGATCGAGACCTGATACAACCTGAGCCGTCAACAGGAAACCTTTACCCAAATCATCCACAGCCAGATAGATGGGATAGCTGGTTCTTTCTCGTCCTGTTACCAGACGTATACCTTCCCATAGGGTGTTGGTGACATTCGGCTGGCTATGGCGATAGTTAAGGAGTGTGTTAAAGAGCGGCAGGGGAGGCTCTACAGCACTACAGCGCTGAGCCAGTGCTAATGGTGCCTGTTCGTGTTCAAGTAACTGCGTCAAATTGCGGTAAGCGGTTTGCACGGTTTCTTGTACGCTGTTCCCTGCAAGTGAGATTCGGACAGGCAAGGTATTAATGAATAGCCCCGGAATCTGCTCAATGTCAATGCTTCCCTGCATGCGTCCCAGTAAGACCGTGCCGAAGACGATATCATCTCGTCCGCTTATTTTTGCCAGAACTTGTGCCAACGCGACATGGAATAGCACTCCGGGACTAACCCCCTGTCGGCGCGCCTGTTTGCGGATAGTTCTGGCGAGTGCTGCATTAAGTGGCTTGATAACCTCAGTTGCCGATCTGCCTCCACTGTGTACATCCTGTATTCCGAAGGGCGTAGTCGGTGTATTCACATCAGCGAGTACTCTGCGAAAATAGGTTTCGTGGTCTGACATCGGCACCCGCAAAGACTGGGCGATAAAATTGCGGTAAGGCAGTACAGGCGGCAATACAGGAGATAAGTGCCCGGTACGGTGGTGCAGCAGTTCGTTGATTTCGGCAATGATAAGATTCAACGAAATATGGTCATTGAGTATGTGGTGACAGCAGAGAGCCAGCAACCATCCCCCTTGCTGCGGATCGTGGGCAATGTCAGCAGATAATAGCGGAGCCTGACTTATATTGATGCGATGCCGGCAAGGATCGGTATGTGCCAGCAATTGAGATGGCACGTCTTTATCGCCGTCTGGTACAAAGGTGTTGATATGCAGGGATGCCTGACGCCAGACAACTTGCACCGACTGTGTTAGACCTTGCCAGCAGAAGGCAGTACGCAGAATATCATGGCGGTTAATGATCTGTTGTAATGTCGTCAGAAAAGTATCAAGGCGTTCGCGGGTGTCGAAAGCGAACAGGAGGTGCAGCAGATAAACATCTCCTTGTGTTTGCAGGAGATGGTGGAACAACATGCCTTCCTGTAATGGTGCAAGTGGATAAATATCCTGAATGTTGGTCATACCATCGGGGATTGTGGCGGCGATAGTATCAATTTCATGTTGTGTCAGGGAAACCAGCGGCAACATATCAGGCGTGATAGCGGTGCAACCATCAGGGATGAGATTGGGCGGTACGGTGAACGAGGTTGTATGATCCCCGATGCCCTGCATGACTTTTGCCATTTCAGCCAGTGTTGGTGTGGAAAACACGGTACGAATATCAAGGTGCCAGCCTTGGTTACGCAGCCGTTCGATCAGGCTGATGACCATCAGAGAATGACCGCCCAGTTCAAAGAAATGGTCATAACGCCCGACTTTTTCCAACCCTAATAGCACCTGCCAGATTTCGGCTAACGCTATTTCCCTGTCACCAAGCGGGACTTCATAAGCGCGAGTCACGATAGACGCCTGATCCGGCATCGGCAGCGCCTGACGGTTGAGTTTGCCATTGGGGGCCAGCGGAAAAGCATCCAGTGTCACAAATGCGCTAGGCAACATGTAGTCGGCAAGGTGCTGTGCAAGTTGCTGGCGCAGTTCTGCCGGCACCAGTTTTGTATTCGGTTCAGCGATCAGATAAGCCACAAGACGTTTGTCGCCCCCGGTTTTTTCATAAGAAGCGTCCTCGCGAGCAAGCACAATAGCTTCACGCACGCCGTGACACTGCATCAATCTGGTTTCGATTTCCCCCAGTTCGATCCGGAAACCGCGCAGCTTGACCTGAAAATCATTGCGACCAAGGTATTCGATATTGCCGTCAGATCGCCAGCGGGCTAAATCGCCGGTCTTATACATACGGGCGTTGGGATGTTCGCTAAAGGGATCGGTAACAAATCTCTCTGCTGTCAGTTCTGGTTGGTTTGAATAACCACGGGCGACGCCCATGCCTCCGATATAGATTTCGCCACTTACGCCGATAGGAACTGGCTGACCAAGAGCATCTAAAATATAGATACGGGTATTGGACAGGGGCCGGCCAATCGGAATGTTATTGGTAATGGAAGGCATGGATTTGTTATCTATCATCATTTCCTTATCTATCGCTATGGCCGTGGCAGTGATGGTAATTTCTGTGGGGCCATAGGCGTTGAACCAGCGGCAGGATTGGGTTTCTGGGCATGAGAACCAATCCATTAAATAGCGGTGTTCCACTTTATCACCCCCGACAATAACGGTGCGTATATAGGGGCTGAAACCGCCGCGTCCTGCCTTCATTTCTTGAACCCAATGGTGCCAGAAGGCAGTTGGTACATTGATGATCGTCACTTTCTGTTCACGCAAAAAATCGACAAAAGCGCTATCTGGTATTTTGATATGGGATGGGCGCAGAACCAGCGTAGCGCCCGATGCCAGAGTAGGGAAAATATCTGACACTGAAATATCAAACGCGAAAGTCACAAATTGCAGAATACGATCACCCAAGCAGGGTTCACTCACCTGACAATGTGCATGGATAAGGCTTACGACATTGTGATGTTCCAACATAACGCCTTTGGGATTGCCGGTTGAACCTGAGGTGTAGATGATATAGGCCAGATGGTGCGGTTGAAGCCCTGTCTGCTGGCTGTCAGGGTTATAGGTCGGCTGTTTTTGCATGTTCTCTTGATGAATTTCATCGTCCAACAGCCAGATGGGAATATCTTGTATTGGTAAACGTGTTTGTAAATGTTTTTGGGTCAACAATATTGCAGGCTTGCTGTCCGATAACTGATAAACCAACCGTTCAATGGGATAGTCTGGATCAAGTGGAACGTAACCGGCCCCGGCTTTTAAGATCCCGAACAAGCCGATGATCATATCCAAACCCCGTTCAACATGAATTGCGACACGATCATCAGGACGTACACCAAAAGCAATCAGGCTGTGTGCCAGTTGATTGGCGCGTCGGTTCAGTTCGTGATAACTCAAGGATTGTTCTTCAAAGATTACCGCTGCTGCATCTGGTGTGCGTTGCACTTGCGCTTCGAACAATTGGTGAATCAACGTGTCTTGTGAGAAACCGGCAGCCGCATTTTGCAAAGATGGCGTGGTATTGAAACTGACCAATAACTGTTGGCGTTCTGCAACGGATAATATCGGTA
Source organism: Xenorhabdus sp. PB62.4 (assembly GCF_014467285.1). NCBI lineage: Bacteria > Pseudomonadati > Pseudomonadota > Gammaproteobacteria > Enterobacterales > Morganellaceae > Xenorhabdus > Xenorhabdus sp. PB62.4. The sequence continues at coordinate 73,072 of NZ_NKHR01000011.1, forward strand.
AGCGAGCAATGGCTTGTGTCTCATCGGTTGTCATGGCTGTCAGCACATTGGTGAAATAACTCACCATGCGTTCAATCGTCTTCCGCTCGAATAGGCTTGAAGCGTACTCCAGATAACCACTGATGCCATCTTGGGTTTCGGTCAGTGCCAGCGTCAGGTCAAAATAGGCACTGTGGTGTGGTGGTTCCATCAACGAAACAGACAAACCCGGCAATTCAAGGGACTGTGTGGAAGTATTATTTAGTGTAGAAGTATTATTCAGGGCCAGCATAACCTGAAAGATCGGGTTGTAACTCAGGCTGCGTTCAGGTTGTAGGGTTTCCACTAATTGTTCAAAAGGCAGGTCTTGATGTGCATAGGCTGTCAGTGCCCGTTCACGGACATGAGCGAGCAGATTTGCCACAGAGTTGCCCGGTTCCAGTTCGACGCGTAAAGGCAATGTATTGACAAAAAAGCCGATCAATCCCTCAAGGTCACTCAATGAGCGATTGGCGACGGGGGTGCCAATAACGATATCGTCCTGTCCGCTCAAACGGGCAAGTACGATGCTCCAGGCTGCAAGCAGGGTCATAAATAACGTTGTATCCTGGCGTTGTCCGAGTGCTTTGAGGGCAGACAATAAATCCGCATTCAGGTGAACGGGTACATGATCGCCTTTGTAACTCTGTTCTGGCGGACGTGGATGATCGATGGGGAGAGCCAGCAATGTCGGTGCATTTTGAAGCTGCTTTTGCCAGAAATCCCGTTGGGCAGAAAAAACCTCACCTTGTAGCCATTTCTGTTGCCAAACGGCATAGTCCGCGTACTGGATGGGAAGGTGGGGTAAAGGATCGCCATATTCTCCTGATGCGGTACGGTAGAGAGCGCCCAGTTCGCGGAGCAATATCCCGGTCGACCAGCCATCGGTGATGATGTGATGCTGGATAATAATCAGCACATGTTCTTCATCAGACAGTTGCAGCAATTGGCCCCGAACCATTGGCTCATTAGCAAAATCAAACGGGGTTTGTGTTTCGAGTTCCAGCCATTCGTTAATACGGGTCAGGCGAGAAGTGTCGTCTAATTTGCGCAGATCCTGACAGGTCAGGGAAAATCCAGTATCTGCGCTGTCGATATGTTGGTAAGGCTGCTCATCAATCAGGACAAAACGGGTGCGCAGACTTTCATGCCGACTGACGAGATGGTCAAGCGCGGCCGTCATCGCAGTATGATCGAGATGCCCGCTGAGATGCAGGACTATCGGGATATGATAGGCCAGATTGGTTTTGGTATTGAGGCGGGCAAGGAACCACAAACGCTGTTGGGAGAAAGAGAGTGGCAAAGGCTGACCGCGATCAGCAGCAGGAATAACGATTTGGGTTGTCACAGGCGTGTCGGTGAGCAAGGTAGCCAAATCAGACAGAACAGGGTGGGAAAAGAGTTGCTGCAAGTGTAATTCCCGCGCCAGTTTCTGGCGTATTCGCGCGGCAAGTTGGATGGCGAGCAGGGAATGACCACCAAGTTCAAAGAAATGATCATGACGACCAACTTGTTCCAGTTTCAGCAGTGCTTGCCAAATCTCAGCCAGTTTAATTTCCATATCGCCGATGGGGGCTTCATAGTTACGGGTCACGAGTGCCGCCTGATCGGGCATGGGCAGTGCCTGACGGTCGAGCTTGCCATTGGGTGACAATGGAAAGGCATCAAGCGTCACAAAGGCACTGGGCAGCATATACTCGGCAAGGTGTTGGGCAAGTTGCTGGCGTAATTCTGCCGGCACCAGTGTCGCATTGGGTTTAGCAAGGAGATAAGCAACCAGACGTTTTTCGCCCGGCATGTCTTCCCGGGCAGTTACAACCGCTTCGCGTACATCATGACATTGCACCAGTCTGGTCTCAATCTCACCAAGTTCGATGCGGAAGCCGCGTATCTTGACCTGAAAATCATTGCGACCAAGATATTCAATATTCCCGTCAGGTAACCAACGAGCCAGATCGCCACTTTTGTATAGACGGGCATCAGGATCTGAAGAAAAAGGATCAGAGATAAAGTGTCTTGCGGTGAGTGCTGGAAGATTCAGATAACCACGGGCGATCCCGGCTCCGCCAATATAAATCTCACCAGTCACCCCTATTGGAACCGGTTTTCCGTGGCTATCGAGAAGATAGATCTGGGTATTGGCGATGGGTTTCCCGATAGGTATTCGTCCGATATAACGATCCGGCACACATTGCCAGGCGGTAACATGAACCGCCGCCTCAGTAGGGCCATATAAATTGTGTAGCTGACAGTGAGCAAAATGGGACAGACAGGGTTGCTGCAAGATATAAGGAAATGCTTCACCACTGCATAAAATGTGGCGCAGGGAAGGGCAGCGGCCGGCGGGAATAGCATGGAGAAATCGCTGTAGCATGGCAGGCACAAAGTAGATGATAGTAATCCTGTGCTTTTCTATCTCGGACAGTAAATAGTGCGGATCTTTATGACCGTCGGGGTGAGCCAAAATTAATTGGGCACCAACCATCAGGGGCGGGAATAGCTCCCAAACGGAAACATCAAAACTGAACGGTGTTTTCTGCAAGACACGATCCTGCGCGGTGAATTGGTACGTCTTCTGTGCCCAGAGCAAACCATTCACGACACCGCGATGCTCATTCATTACCCCTTTGGGCACACCCGTCGAACCAGAGGTATAAATGACATAGGCCAGATGGCGTGGTGTCAGGCCAAGAGTCTGGGGGGCCGGGTTGCTGGTTGGCATGTCTGCCATAAGGAATGCAAGATTATTCAGATCTATAATCGGTACGGTATTGGCGAGCGGATTGATTAATGTTGTTTGGGTGAGCAAGGCAACAGGAGCCGCATCCTCAAGCAGATAGGCCAGTCGTTCGGCAGGATAGCCTGGATCAAGCGGGACATAGGCACCGCCGGCTTTCAGGATAGCGAGTAATCCCACGACCATGACAAGGCTACGTTCAGAACAAATCGCTACCCGATCATCCGGGCGGACACCTAAGTCAATCAAATGATGTGCTAAGCGATTGGCTTGACGGTTCAGTTCAGCATATGTCAATGATTGTTCTTCAAAGGTGACAGCAATCGCATCAGGATTGTGCTGTGCCTGCTTTTCAAACTGTTGGTGGATAAGTGCGTTTGGCGGGAAATCGCCTGCTGTATTATTGAAATCCACCAGCAACTGTTGACGTTCCTTAACGGGCAAAATCGAAATATCCAAAATCGGCTGGTGGGGGGAGTTTTCCAGCGCTTCGACCAACCCCGTCAGAGCCGTGGTCATATAGCCGATCAGACGAATCGGATCAATATCCGATACGGTTTGGGCAACCAGACTAAATCCATCACCCCAATCATCGACAAACAAACCGATAGGATAATTAATTCGTTCTTCTTGCATCAGCAAACGTATACCTTCCCATTTAGCAAAGGTGGTCTCTGATTGACTATGGCGATAATTGAGCAGGGTATTGAAGAGCGGCAAAGGTGGTATCACGCCACTACAATATTGGGCTTGCGTTAGTGTTGCCTGTTCGTGCTCCAGCAACTTCATCAGACTGAGATAAGTTTCTTGAACAATTGTCTGTGCGCTGTTATCCGTAAGCCTGATCCGGATGGGTAAGGTATTAATCAGCAGGCCCATTACCTGAGCAATGTCCGTACCGCCCTGCATGCGCCCCAGTAATACCGTGCCAAAGACCACATCATCACGCCCGCTTACTTTTGCCAGCACCAGAGCCAAAGCAACATGAAATAATATACTGGGGCTGACACCCTGACGTTGGGCTTGTGTGCGGATAGCTTTGGCAAGTAGCGCATCAATGGGTTGTTTGGTCTCCGATATCTGCCTGTTCCCACTGTGAATATCCAGTATCCCGAAAGGCGCCGTCGGTGTATCTACATCAGAGAGCACGTTACGGAAATAGGCTTCGTGAGCTGAGTTCGGTGCCTGCAAGGATTGGGCGACAAAGTGACGATAAGGTAATACCGGGGATAATTTTTCAGAATGGTGATAGTCAAGACACCCACTTTCCGTATGGCTACGCAATAATGCGCTGATTTCATTAATGATGCGTTCCAGTGTTATATGATCACAGGCTAAATGATGGATACACAAAGCCAGTAACCACTCATCCTGATGCGGATCATGGGCAATGTCGGCTGAGAATAGCGGTGCCCGGCTCACATCAAGGCGGTACTGGTGGGGATCGGTGTGTGACAGTAATTGAGAAAGAATATCCTGTTCGCCATCCGGTAAAAACGTATTAATGCTCAAAGATGCCTGCCGCCAGACAACTTGCACCGGCTGCGCCAATCCCTGCCAGTGGATTGATGTGTGCAGAATATCGTGACGATCAATGACCTGTTGTAAAGCCGCCAGAAAGGCATCCAGCCGTTCGCGGGTGTTGAAGGCAAGCAAATTGCGTAGCAGGTAAGTATCTCCCTGTTTCTGCAACAGATAATGGAACAAAATGCCTTCCTGCAATGGCGCGAGCGGATAGATATCCTGAATATTGACAGCGCCACCAGGAATAGTGGCGACGATGGCATCAATCTCTTGTTGGGATAGGGAAACTAAAGTCAACATGTCGGGTGTAATAGCAGTACAGCCGTCAGGGATGAGATTGGGCGGCGCAGTGAACACCGTCGTACTTTTTTGTCCCCTGTTTCCTTGGACTATATTCTCCTGAGCTGGTAGCAGTGCTTTTGCCATCTCATTCAGTACTGGTTTGGTAAATACAATCTGGATATCAAGCACCCATCCCAGATCGCGCAGTTGTTCGATCAGGCTAACGGCTATCAGCGAGTGCCCGCCAAGCTCGAAAAAGTGATCGTAGCGGCTGACATGTTTCACTCCGAGCAACCTTTGCCAGATTTGGCTCAGGGTGGTTTCTGCATCCCCGATAGGGGCCTGATAATTGCGTGTGACAATTGCAGTATGATCGGGTTTGGGGAGAGCCTGACGGTCGAGTTTGCCATTAGGAGTCAGTGGGAAGGCATCCAGTGTCACAAAAGCACTGGGTATCATGTATTCGGCAAGATGTTGTGCGAGCTGTTGGCGCAATGCCATTGGCTCCGGTTCAGCATCCGCCTTAGGCAGTAAATAGGCGACCAGATGTTTTGGAGCCGATCCATTTTCATCGGAAAGATTTTCGCAAGTCAGCACCACAGCTTCACGCACGCCGTGGCATTGTCGCAGTCTTGCTTCGATCTCTCCCGGCTCAATGCGGAAACCGCGCAGTTTGATTTGAAAATCATTGCGGCCGAGATATTCAATCTTGCCATCGGGTAACCAACGTCCCAGATCGCCGGTTTTGTACATACGTTGGCTATGCACAGAAGAGGAGAACGGATTGATAAGGAAACGTTCGGCAGTGAGTTCGGGACGGTTCAGATAGCCGCGGGCAACACCGACACCAGCGATATAAATCTCCCCCACGACTCCTAGCGGAACGGGTTGACCGTAAGTGTCAAGGATATAGATTTGGGTGTTGGCGATGGGGTGACCAATCGGCGGCCCATGATTTTCCTGATTATCAATGCTTTCCTGATTATCAATGTCTTCCTGACTCTTACATTGGCAGATGGTGGAACAAACGGTGGTTTCCGTCGGGCCATACGCATTGATCATCTGCCGTCCTTGCGCCCAGCGTTTGACCAGCGTAGGTGGGCATGCTTCTCCTCCCACAATTAAGGTTTGCAGTGTTGGCGGGATGGTATCCATTGTTGCCAGAGCGGTAGGGGACAAGAGGGCGTGAGTAATGGCATGCGTCTCTAAATAGTGAGTCAGCGTTGTTCCCGGCAGAAGATGCTGCCGTTTGGCAAGGTAAAGGCGAGCTCCCGCCAATAGTGCCATATAACATTCCCAAATGCAGGCATCGAAACTGTTTGAGGCAAACTGCAAGATCCGGCTGTCTGGAGTGATGGCGAGTGTGTCTTGCTGAGTGGTAATCAAATTACCCAAACTGCGATGTTCGATCATGACGCCTTTAGGTTGCCCTGTGGAGCCAGAGGTATAAATGACATAAGCCAGATGACGGGAAGTCAGCCCCAGTGCTTGCACCTCTGAATTTTCTTCCGATCTTTCATCCAGAACAGTATATTCCGGAGTATCAAGTAGCAGGGTTGGCAGATGACTGTTCCACGTTTCTGCCGTCATCGTTTGAATAATCGTCGTCTGAGTCACCAGAGCCACGGGGGTTGAATCATTGAGCATATAGTTCAGCCGCGTGGCCGGATAAGTCGGATCGAGTGGCACAAACGCGCCACCAGCCTTAAGGATACCTAATAAGCCGACCACCATTTCCAGGCTGCGCTCAATACAAATCGCCACCCGATCGTCAGGACGAACGCCAAGGGAAATCAGATGGTGTGCCAGACGATTGGCACGTTTGTTCAATTCATCGTAGCTCAGCGATTGCTCTTCAAAGACCACGGCAATGGCATCCGGTGTGCGCTGCGCTTGTGTTTCGAACAGTTGATGAATCAGAGTATCCTGCGGGAATTCTGCTTGGGTGGCGTTGAAATCCACCAACACTTGTTGGCGCTCAATGTCGGGCAAGATAGGCAGATTGACTATTTTTGTATCCGTCAGGGAGGGGATCTCCAGAGAAGTGAGAGCGGCATCAAGCAAGACAGCAAGACGGGACTGGAGCGCCATTACTTCCGTGGTATTCAGGTAATCAGGAGAAAAATAGAATTCAATGGAAATCGGGGAATCGGTATCTTCAGGACGGGCGGTGTTTGTGTATTGTTTGATTCTGATACAAAGCGGATAAGGGGTACCAGAATGTAGGTCGAAAAGTTTGACGCGGGTGTTCTCTCCTTCCATATGCAGATCTGTTTTAAACGGTTCGAGAGATAACGTCACATCAAATAACCGCGCATTCCCGACTTTTTGCCGGGTGTGTAGGTGTAGTTGTCGGTTGAGCTCTACGATGGGAAGGTGTTGATGCTTATGGCAAACACTCATTTCGGTTGCGGTTTTGTGCATGACATCACGAAATGTATCCTCCGGTGAGAGGGTGATGCCAATGGGGATCACGGTTGCAAACATTCCCATTGTGCACTTTTGTCGCGTATTTTTGCGGTTGTGCAAGGGACTGCCGATGACAATTCTGTCTACATCTGTTGTTCGTGCGAAATAGCAGGCCAGAATGGCATACATGAAATGCAGGAAGGGTAATCCCCGTCCGCCAACCGCCTTTTCGATGCGCTTGAAAAGTGTCTGGTCGATTGACCAACGAACAGGCTGAGGCGCAATGGGTTTAGCTTGTTTGTGGTTTCTGGTGCTATAGGAATTGGTGCTATTGAAATTGGCAGTCTGGAGTAAGGGGGGAGGCAGGTTTTCATAACGCTTCAACCAAAATTGCATGTCCTGTGAGTAGTGTTCAGAAGCAAGATAGTTGAGGTTATCCGTAATAAAATCAAGATAAGAGTGAGCGGAGTTGCTCAGTGTTTCTCCTTTCAGCAGGCGGTTATAGGCATTGATAACCTTGTCAAGGAGTATGAATATACCCGTGCCATCAATGATCAAATGGTGGCAGCAAAATTGCCAATACCGACAGGTATTGCTGACCCGAAGTAAGTTAGAACGCCACAGCGCCTCATCTAAGTGAAACGGGCGTATGAACTCAGCATCCATATATTGTTTTGCTCTGGTGTCAGCGTCTGGATACGATGAAAAATCGTGTATATCCATGACCACAGGGAGAGAATGAGCAATCTTCTGAGTGGGCAAAGCATGGGTGTTGATCAGTTGCAAACGCAGAGCGTCATGGCAGTAAACAACGGCTTCAAAGGCACGGGCAAATAATGCTTCATTAAACTCCCCTTCAATGCAGATGAAAAGGCTGAGATTGTAGTTGGAAGAGTTGGGATGAATAGCCTGATCAAACCAGATAGCTTGCTGAGGAGAACTAAGAGGGTAGGTATGCGAGGAGAGAGAATGGTTATTGCGAACTGCTGAAGAAGTTTGTGAAGAGTTGTTATGTAACATGCTCATTTCTCCTTTATGATAGTTCTTCTTTGTAATAGTCACCTTTCAAAATTAAATTAACTGAAATAAATACCGTATGTCGATATTTTTTGTTATCGGGAAGTTAATCGTCACTGCGGGTGCTATGGTGCATGGATGAAGAAAATATCAGGGCAAGGTGATTAAGTTGCTGTTTATTGGGAGATCAACTCGTAAATAATCACCGCTAAACGGTCGAACATTTCTCCGAATAGCCGCTCTGTAAATGGCACCAGCATTGGGAACAACAGGGAAAGAGTGAAAATACCCACTGTCAGAGTCAGAGGAAAGCCGACCACAAATACAGAAAGTTGGGGTGTCATGCGGTTCAACATGCCCAACGAAAGGTTCAAAACCAAGAGCAGCGTAATCATTGGCATTGCAAGCATCATGCCATTAACAAAGATCAGGCTGGCACTTTGAGCCAATAACAGAAAACCTTTTGGATTCAATTGAGTTGATTGAATGGGAATGGAATAAAACGTATCTGCCAGAATAGACAGCAACCATAAATGCCCGTCAAACGCCAGGAACAGCAACATCATCAGCATGTTCAGAATCCGGGCTAAAATAGGCATATTCGGGCCACCGGTAGGATCAAAGAATGTGGCGAATGAAAGCCCCATTTGTAAACCAAGTACTTCACCGGCATGTCGTACCACCGCAAAAGCAACCTGAATGGTTAATCCCAAAGCCATACCGATCAATATTTGTTGTATCAGAACCCAAATGCCGGAGACGGAAAAAACAGGAATTTGGGAAGAAGGGAGACCCGGAACCAATAAAGCGGTGATAGCTAACGCCAAGCCTATTCTGACTTTTATCGGCATCTGTTTTTCACTGAAAATTGGCGCTATGCTAAACAGCGCCAATAGACGTACCAATGGCCAGAAAAAATCACTGACAAGGCGGGAGAGCGTTTCGCTATCGAACGGGATCATGGTTAACCGATCATAGCCGGAATGCTGCTAAACAATGTACGCATATAGTCCAGAAGCAAGTTCAGCATCCATGGCCCCGCGACAACGATAGTAACGACAACGGCCAGAATTTTCGGAATAAACGATAAAGTCATCTCGTTTACCTGAGTTGCCGCTTGCAATAAGCTGATGATCAAGCCACAAATCAAAGCAGACAAAAGAAGTGGGGCAGCTAATGCCAACGCTACTTTCATTGCCTCAACGCCAAGGCCCATTACCGATTCTGGAGTCATAATTTTCTTAAACCGCTTTTTTAATCTTTTTCCAATAGATCCACGCTAGACGTAAAAACTTTGCGCCAGTGAGCCAAGCAACAATTGCCAGCCATCCACCAAGACAAACAGCATCAGCTTAAACGGCAATGATATGGTGGCAGGCGGAACCATCATCATCCCTAACGCCATCAGAACACTGGCAACGACCAGATCGATGATCAGGAACGGAATGAAGAGGGTAAAGCCAATCTGGAATGCTGTTTTTAATTCGCTGGTAATAAATGCGGGAATAAGCACACGCATTGGGACAGCATCCGCAGTTTCAAATGCTTCCTGGTTTGCAAGGCGGGCAAACAGAGCCAAATCGTTTTCTCGCGTCTGGCGCAACATAAATTGGCGCAGAGGCTTCGAACCATTATCCAGCGCGGCTTCCAGTGTGATCTTATCTTCACTGTAGGGCAGGTAAGCGTCTTGGTAAACCTTATCAAATACCGGTGCCATGATGAAAAAAGTCATAAACAGTGCGAGGCCCAGCATCACTTGGTTAGGGGGCGCGGACGGTGTGCCCAGTGCGTTACGCAGTAAGCCCAGGACAATAATAATGCGGGTAAAACTGGTCATCATCAGCAAAGCCGCAGGAATAAATCCCAAAGCCGTGATGAAAATTAGGGTTTGAACTGGCAGTGACCAGCTTTGTCCGCCGTTGGGTAAAGGCTGGCTGATGATGCCGGGCAACTCGGCAGCGGCGTTCATGGGGAACAGTGGCAGTAAGAGTGCCATAAACAGAGTTGCCAAACGCATCATATTAAGCTGTGAGACAAATTTTTTGCCAGTCATAAAGAAAACTCTATTTTTCATCATCGTCCTTGTCGTTCTTGCTTTTTCGCTGGAGCGTATTTTTCAACATCTGGCCGAATGGCAGTGACGTGAGTGCGGCATCCTTTTCCGCGTGATCAGGCGGCGCAGGCATTTGATGCAGCATATTGATTTGCTGGGATGTCACACCCAGTACCAGCCAGTTGTCTTCGACTTCCACCACAACGACCCGCTCTTTCGGTCCGAGAGAACAGCTTGCCTTAACATTCAGCAATCGATGATTTTTGTTTTTGCCGGGGGCAAGACCTAAACGGCGAACGAGCCATGTCATGAAGAAAATCAGCAATAAAATCCCCCCCAGTGCACTACTGATTTGCATCAGTGTCTGGCCGGCCGGGAGAGGTTCGTTACTGCCTGTCGTGTTAGCTGTTGTACTGGCTGTCGTGTTAACTGTTGTGCTAACGGGTACGGCATCTGATGCCGTACCACGTTGAAAAGAAACATTAAGGGAAGGCTGGTTCGCCATCATAGTTAACGACTCAAACGACGCATACGCTCAGAAGGAGTGATGATATCCGTGATACGGATACCGTATTTATCGGATACGACAACCACTTCTCCCTGTGCAATCAAATAGCCATTGATCAGAATATCCAGTGGCTCGCCCGCCAGACCATCAAGAGGGACGACTGAACCTTGTGACAGTTTCAGCAGTTGTTTGATAGTCATCTTGGTACGTCCTAGCTCAACAGAGAGCTTAACGGGAATATCCATGATCAGATCAATATCGGAGAGCTGGGCAAGTGCATCCTGCGGTTCCAGGTTCTCAAAAATTGACGCGCCGCCGTCAGAGGTTTGCTGTGCGGCCTGTTGTTCCAGCGCTTCTGCCCACATATCGTCGGTCGATCCGTTATCTGCGGGTTGTTTAGCATCACTCATTGGGCTTTTCCTCATCCAGAGCAGTTAAAACAGGGTTAATCAGGTGTTCAACACGCAGGGCATACTGCCCGTTTAGTGTTCCATATTGACTGGTGAGCACAGGCACACCATCAACGTGAACGATTAGGCGTTCAGGTTTTTCAATCGGCAAAACATCGCCGCTTTTCAGTTCGAGTATCCTTGACAGCCGCAGTGGGATATCAACAAAGTTTGCAACCAGTTCTAGTTCTGAATGCTGAACTTGTTTCACCAGACTTTCACGCCATAATCCCTCTTCCTGACGGACATTTTCCACAGGTGGATTGGTCAAGCGTTCGCGCAGGGGTTCGATCATGGCGAATGGAATACAGATGTTGAATTCGCCGGTCAATGCACCGATCTCCACCTGGAACGGTGTGGTAACCACGATATCGTTCGGTGAGGTGGTGATATTGGTGAATTTTATCTGCGTTTCGGAACGCACATATTCCACTTCAAGTTTAAAGATAGAATCCCAGGCGTCACGATAGGCATCCAGTGCCAGTTTCAGCATTCGGTTGATGATCCGCTGTTCGGTATAGGTAAATTCACGGCCTTCCACTTTGGTTGGAAAACGACCATCACCCCCGAAGAGGTTATCAACAGCGATATAAACTAAGCTTGGCTCGAAAGCGAATAGTGCGGTTCCTCTTAATGGTTTCAGGTGAACCAGATTGAGGTTGGTTGGCACGGCCAGATTGCGGGCAAATTCGTGATAAGGCTGAACTTTGATGGCACCGACCGTAATATCCGGGCTGCGGCGCAGCATGTTAAACAGCCCCATCCTGAATTGGCGGGCAAAACGTTCATTGATGATTTCCAGTGACTGCAAACGTTCGCGTACAACACGGCGTTGTGTATTGGGATCGTAAGGACGAACCTCATTTTCTCCAGACGCAGTTTGTTCTACGTCATCAGCAGAGGCACTGTCACCATTGAGCAGAGCATCGATCTCTGCCTGTGAAAGAATATTGTCACTCATTGTGATTATCGCAGAATAAACGTGGTAAACAACACATCGGTGATTTCCTGATTAGGCTCACCGGGTATTAGTGTCGGGTTTAATGTCTGTTTGATTTCTGCCACCAAATGCATTTTGCCGTCATCTTTTGCCAGTTCGGTGGCGTTCTGGCGAGATAATAACAGCAACATACGGCTACGAACTTCTGGCAGATAATCATGAAATCGCTGACGGATTTTTTCGTCAGACAGGCGCAATGTCACGCCAACATACAGGACGCGGTCGAAATGATCTTCGTCATCGATCAAATTGACGGTAAAAGGCTCCAAGTTCATAAATACAGGGGCATTGATGACTTTGGTTTTTTCTGAGCTGTTATTGGCTGACTGGCTCATTGTCCACCAGCTATACCCTCCGATGGCGGCACCAAGAACAGCGATCAGTATTAGCAGTATCATCCAAATTGGATTTGTGCGTTTATGCTCGTAGCTATAATCAGACATGGACAGACAAATTCCTGTTTTTCGTTGCGGATAAGTCGCCGCGCATTCCGTGGCGGATCTCCTTACCCATCAAAATCGATATCAATTATCCCGCGTCTTTGTTCCGGCAATAGCGGGAACAAACGGAAAAAAAACCATTAACTCACACGTTTGTTATCGACCCTTTTTCATTTTATTACAGTGCATCCTGAAATTAGGTGAATAATCAGGCAAAAGTATCAACACCTCCCCGGGTTGAGGCGAGTTGCTGAGGTGTCAGCCTGATGGCTGAATCATGAGCGGAGGTGACTCCGGTTGAGGCCACTAAACCATGACTTTGAGTATTGGTATGGGAGTTGGAATGATCACTATTCTGGCTATTAGCCTGGTTACTGGCGTGATGTTCTTGTTGCCAGTTTCCTTGGGCATCACTACTGACACTGCTTTGAGCCAATTGAATGCCACTTTCTGCCAGTGAGTGGCGAAGTCCCGGCAAAGCAGCTTCCAGAGCAGCACGAACATTCTGATGAGCAGAAACAAAATGCAATTGTGCCTGATTATCTTCAACACTCATGCGGACATGCAGTGCACCCAGTTCTTGAGGATGTAAACGAAGCTCAGCCTGTTGCAATCCATTACGGTTAAAGAACAACACGTGCTGATTGAGCTGTTGTTGCCATTCTTCGCTGCCAAGATGGGCACTTAATAAAGGTGCAGTTGCGCTATTCAACTGAAATTGGCCCGTTGCTTGTTGCCCGCCTGAAAGCAGGGGAGACGCTGCTAATACCGCAGGTGAGTCGATGGGAGCGGTTTCTATTGTAGCTGCCGTCAACGCAGGAGCGCCCTGAATTGCCATTTGAAGCAGATTCAGTTCATTGCCACTGTTTTTTGAAGAAACATTGTTTGAAGAAACGTTGTTTGACGAAATATTTTTTGACGAAACATTTTTGGGGAGAGTATTGTCATACCCTGCCTTATTAGTGGCAGTCAGTTTTACTTGATCGGCGACTGGTGTGAGCACAGGACGAGTGTCGGCAGAATTCTCTGTTTTGTTACTGAGTGCAATATCTTGTGCATCTTGTGCAGCAGAAAATGGGATGCCTTTGTCTGGTGCTTTCTCTTTAGATTGTTCAGAGAGAGATTGTTCAGAAAGATCTGTACCCGCAACTTTGGTATCTTTGCCCAGTAACATCTGAATAGTACTGTTTTCATCATCCAGCAAGCTATTTCCCATTAAGCCATCTGTACTTTCTTGAAAAGCCGCAGAATGTGCAGAAGGAGTGACCAGCCCGGCAATCTGGATCGGAATAACAGCACTTAACGCTTCGGCTGACAAAAGATCTTCATCTTTCAATACGGCAAATTCGGCACGGTTTTCTTGCAAGGCAACTTCCGCCTGCAACTTATCCGTGACCGCCGCATTATCAGATGCAGGCTGCAATGGCGACCATTCTTCTCCCTGCGCTGTTTTGTCGGCAGCAGATTTTCCCTCTTTCAGACTATTTTTATCCGCCTGAGCAGTGTGCTTCCGCATAGAGGCTGTTTCTGCATTGAGAAGTTGCCCAAATTGAGAGGAAGGGTTACCGTTTGCGGGTTCATTTAAAGTCGGCTGACTTTTTTCCGGGCCTTTATTCGTGAGTTTTAAATCAGTAGGCAAAAGAGTGAGATTCATTGTTTCATTCTCCGTTGTGCACCACGTTGTGCGTACTCGTCCATTTGTTTTTGCTCCATGCGGTTCTGGTGTAACTTCAAATTATGCTCTGCCCGCTGTTGCAGTGTGTCGAAGGCGTTCAGACGCTGCTGTTTTTCCTGCCATTGTGACATGGCTTGCTCAAGTCGTTTTTTCCACTGATTGAGCTGTAATCTGTGCTGTTCAATTGCCATTTCCAGCGTTTTCATAAACTGCTGATAATTTTGCCAGGTTGAGCAGGACATGCCACTACTGAGAGTGTCGTTCAAACGGGTACGATATTCATCCTGATAACTCATTAACGCCGCGAGTTGTTGCTCCATTTGTTGGTGACTTTGCCTGATTTGTGCAAGTTGTGATGCGGCTTTTTCCGCCGCAGCTTGGGCAAGTTCGCGCAAAGTCACGAGAGGGGAGTGTTGTTGCATGTATTTCCTCGTTTAAATCACCAAACAGACATAAGCGTTACTGAAGTACATCAATAGCAAAGTTATATCGGCACCGTACCGACAAACGTTATACTCGTTGGCAAAAAACTCCTCGGCGACATTCTCATAGGCAATACTCCCATAGGTAATATTCCCATAGGTAAAATGTTATGTTGGCAATAGCTGTTGAAGCTGAGTACAGGCTGCATCGTACTCACTGCGTTCTTCAATGCCCTGTTGCAGGAACTGAGCCATGTGAGGATAAAGCTCAATCGCTCTGTCCAGTAAGGGATCACTGCCCGCAGCATAGGCGCCAACGTTGATCAAATCACGGTTGCGCTGGTAGCCGGAAAGCAACTGTTTGAAATGTTGCACACGTCGATAATGGGTATTGTCGATCAGGGCAGTCATAGCACGGCTGATGGAAGCCTCAATATCAATGGCAGGGTAGTGACCAGACTCTGCCAGTGAACGCGATAGCACGATATGACCATCTAAGATAGCGCGAGCCGCATCGGCAATCGGGTCTTGTTGATCATCACCTTCTGTCAGTACGGTATAAAATGCAGTAATTGAGCCGCCGTCGCTGACGCCATTGCCGGCCCTTTCCACCAGTGCGGGTAATTTAGCAAATACAGAAGGAGGATAACCTTTGGTGGCCGGAGGTTCGCCGATAGCCAGTGCAATTTCGCGTTGTGCCATGCTGTAGCGGGTCAGAGAATCCATAATCAGCAGAACATGTTTACCGCGATCGCGGAAATCTTCTGCGATACGGGTCGCATAAGAGGCTCCCTGCATGCGCAACAATGGCGAAACATCAGCAGGAGCGGCGACAACAACAGAGCGTGACAACCCTTCCACACCTAAGATATTTTCAATAAAATCTTTAACTTCCCGACCACGCTCACCAATCAGTCCCACTACGATCACATCAGCCTGGGTATAACGTGCCATCATGCCGAGCAGCACACTCTTACCAACACCTGAGCCGGCGAATAGGCCCATACGCTGCCCACGCCCGACTGTCAGCAGGGCGTTAATGGCACGAACGCCAACATCCAGTACATTACTGATGGGCGTTCGTTGCAGGGGGTTGAGTGGAGTGGTTGTCAGGGGAGCACGATAGCCTGTATCAGGTGCGGGTAAGCCATCAAGGGGGCGCCCGGCACCATCCAGAACCCGGCCAAGTAATTCAGGCCCCAGAGGCAGGCGGCGTCCGCCTCCTGCATCTTCACCATAAGAACGGGCATAGACGCGGGCACCCGGCACAATGCCTTCCAGTTCTTCCAATGGCATCAACAACAACTTTTCGCCATTGAAGCCAACAACTTCACTTTCAACCTCTTCAATGGTGTTGCCATTCTGACGCTCGATCAGACAAGTCGCACCGAGAGGCATGTGCAAGCCAGTAGCTTCCAGCACTAAACCTGTCGCGCGGGTCAGGCGTCCGTAACGGCGTACTTTCGGGGTTTTTTCCAGACGCTTTTCAAATGAATCCAATGTGGTCAGCCAGCGCCCAAGTCTTGCCGTCATCACAATTCTCCCGGTGCTGCCAGACGGCACATTTCGTGCCAGCGGGTTGCTAAACTGGCGTCCATATCTCCTTCATCCGCACTGACTTTACAGCCGCCCGGATGCAGTTTGTTATCTGCAACGAGACGCCAGCCATGTAGTGCCAAAACTTCCCCTAGTTGTTGTTCAACCAGAGGAATATTTTGTGGATGGACACGCAACTGTGGTTTTCCACTGAACATAGGCTCCTGTTGGATAAACTCACGGATCTGATTCAGTAGGGCAGTGCCATCACAAACAGCGGGCTGCCCTAAAATATGGTGAGCAGCCGTTAGTGAAAGTTGCATTAAACGCGAAGCAATAACCGTATCCAGACCATCCAATGAATGGCTAAAATCTGTCAGCAATGCTTGCCATTGTTCGATAACCACTTGCTGTTGTTGCCTGGATTCCTGCAAGCCTTGTTCCAGTCCGGCCTTTCGGCCTTCCTGGAGTCCTTGTTCATAACCCTGAGTCTGGCCTTCTGCAATGCCCTGCATATGACCTGCCTGACGAGCCTGTTCTTTCAGCTCGTCCAGCATTCTTATTTGTTCCAGCAGCCGTTCCTGTTCGTTTGGCTCCTCTGCCTCGTCCACCGGTTCCAGTTTTGTCCGCAGAGTATCCCACAGGTTCAATTCGTTTGGCTGCCACGGCTGCCAGCTTCCATTATTTGGTTTATCAGACATAGGTATCGTCACCACCATTCAGGATCATTTCGCCGCTTTCTGCCAGACGACGCACCACAAGCAGGATGGATTTCTGTTCTGCTTCCACTTGGGACATACGAACCGGGCCACGGTTTGCCAAATCATCACGCATGATTTCAGCAGCACGCTGCGACATATTGTTGAGGAAGTGATCGCGCAATGCCTGATCGCAACCTTTCAATGCCACAAGCAGGGAATCGGCCGGAATTTCCTGCAACAGGCGCTGGATACTGCGATCGTCCACGCCGATAAGGTTTTCGAACAGGAACATTTCATCAATGATTTTCTGTGCCAGTTCGTTATCGTAAGTGCGGACTGCATCAATGACACCTTCTTCCTGCTGGCTTTTCATCAGATTGATGATTTCTGCCGCAGTACGAATACCACCCATTTTGCTGCGTTTCAGGTTCTGGCCATCCAGCAGGTTATTCAATACTTCGGTCAATTCTGCCAGTGCGGATGGCTGTACGCCGCCAAAGGTCGCGATACGAAGCATGACATCATTGCGCAGGCGATCATCAAACAGAGCGAGAATATCGGCTGCCTGACCACGATTCAGATGAACCAAAATAGTGGCAATGATCTGCGGATGCTCGTCGCGGATCATATCGGCCGCCATTTGCGGTTCCATAAAGTTGAGGGTTTCGATGCCTGTCGTGGTATCACGGGATTCAAGGATATCCTCAAGCAGACTGGAAGCACGTTCTTCACCCAATGCTTTGATCAGTACGCTGCGCAAATAATCGTTGGCGTTAATGCTGAGGGCAGTGAACTGCCCCGCATCTTCCTCAAACTCCGCCAGCACTTCAACCAGTTGCTGGTTGGAGACTTGCTTCATCCCCGCCATGGCAATACTCAGTTGTTGTACCTCCCGGGAATTCAGGTGCTTGAACACCTCGGCCGCCTGATCTTCTCCCAGGGTCATTAACATGACGGCACTTCTTTCTGTTCCGGTCAGGCTCATTGTTCGTTACTCATCCATTGACGGATCACCAGCGCGACGACGCGAGGATCTTTTTCTGCAAGTTCACGGATACGCTGACTTTGAAGCTCTGCATTAACGCGTTGGCGAGCCAGCTTACGGCGCATTTTTTCATCCATTTCAGCATTGGTTTCTGGTTGCTGTTTCAGCGGTTTTTTCTTCGCTTCCAGTGCGGCTTTTTCTGCGGCACGTTTTTTGGCGATTTGTGGCACGATCATCTTACGCCACAATAACCAGGCAACCAGAACCAACAGTAACCAACGACCTGCTTCCAACAGTTTTTCCAGCAGGGCAGGGTGCTGCCAGAATGGCAGAGTTTCTATCACTTCGGATGTATCATTGAACTGTGTGTTGAGTACGTTCAGGCTATCGCCACGTTCAGCAGAGAACCCCATGGCTTCACGGGTTAGTGCTTCTATCTGCGATAACTGTTCTGGTGTCAGCGCTTTTGTTTCAGGGCCATTTTCTCCCTGAACGGTGGCATAGTTGATCACAACGGCAACCGAAAGACGTTCCACTGCGCCCGCTTGTAATTGAACGTGGCGAATGGTGCGATCCACTTCATAGTTGGTGGTTTCGTCATGACGGTTATTGCGGTTGTTACTTATCACACGCTCATAGCTATTATTTCTGTTATTGCTATTGGCACTATTGTTGCGGTTCTGGTCAGATTTTTCCTCACCATTGCCTTTGGCATTCGGTTTTTCAATCGGGGCATTCGGCGCAGCATTTGGCTGATTCGACAATGCTCCCGGCACTCCGCCTACCAATGGCCCGCCACTCTGCTCGCTGACACTGGTTTGTTTGGAGCGGATGGCCGCCTGATTTGGTGGCTGATTAGGTTTATACTCTTCCGCCGTTTCTTCACGGTGAGAGAAATCAATTTGTGCTGTGACCTGAGCATGCACATTACCGCGACCTACGACAGGGGCCAGAATAGTCTCAATGCGGTGCTGAAAACGGCTTTCTACTTCCTGCGTATATTTCAACTGAGTAGTGTTCAAATCACGGCCAGTGGCATCGGCTTGTGTCAACAGGCGACCAGATTGATCCACAATCGTCACATTGCCAGCCGGCAAACCGGCAACACTGCTTGAAACCATATGCACAATGGCATTGATTTGCCCTTCATCCAGAACACGGCCTTGCAGTAATCCGACTGTTACGGAGGCTGACGGCGATTTTTGTTCACGAACGAACAGCGAAGGTTTTGGCAGGGCCAAATGGACACGAGCGCTCTGGACTGGGCCGAGGGATTCAACAGTGCGGGCCAGCTCACCTTCCAATGCGCGTTGATAATTGACCTGCTCACTGAACTGGCTGATACCGAATTTCTCTTTATCCAAGAGCTCGAAACCTGCCGCGCCCCCTTTAGGTAGCCCTTGTTGTGCCAGTTTCAGGCGCGTCTCATGCACCTTATCGGCAGGTATCATAAGCGCAGAGCCATTTTCGGCAAAACGATAAGGGACGTTCATTTGGGTTAATTGCGTAACGATTTCCCCGCCATCCTTATCACTCAGGTTGCTGTAAAGCACGCGATAATCGGGGCTTCGCAACCAGAGGAACAGGGCGACGACAATAGCGATGGCAGCAGAGCCAGCAACTAATAACGGAACTTTTGGATCAGCTTTTATCCTGCTGATAATAGCGTTAAAACCTTTATTTTGGTTTTCAACGTCGGTTGTTGCTGCACTCATAGACGATCCTTGCCTTGCTGGTCAACATGAATACTAAAAGCGTGGCGTAACAAAACAGACTCCCCATACGCAAGCGAAAAGATTCTTCCTATTATTAATCCCATCATTATTCGCTGTTCACACCTCTTTTAATGGCACAATAAGCTTTGAATTTTTACTTTAATTACCCGCTTTAGTTTGGAAGGGCTATGTTACGGTGGCAGCGTGGAAAACTGCCAACCAGCCCACGGCTAATATGGCACTTAATCACGTAATCAATAGGGTGATTTAACGCGAGGTTTTTATGTCAATTCAGGCAATTGAAGGTGTACTGCAACAGATGAAGGCTCAGGCATTACAAGCAGCAAACATTGCCAAGCCCATGCCAGTACAAGGCAGTTTCGCCAGCCAACTGACTGCCGCTGTAGGAAAAATAAACCAAACCCGCCTGAGTGCATCCAAGCAGGCACAAGATTTCACACTGGGCGTTCCGGGTGTGGAACTTAATGATGTGATGGTCAATATCCAGAAGGCAGGTATTTCGTTGCAAATGGGTATTCAGGTAAGAAATAAGTTGGTTAGTGCGTATCATGAGATCATGAATATGCAGGTGTGATAAGTTTATTATTCCATAAATTGATGTCACAACTTTTATCTTCAAGTCTTAATAAGTATGAAAAGAACAAACTAGAAAATAATGTAGGATTAAAAGATATAATTGAAAAATTAGACTTGATTTCCGAAAAAAAACCAACAAAGTAAGAAACCTCAATAAAATAAAAACCCCATTCTGGGGTTTTTATTTTAAATGGTTTTTCAAGTTGCAGATCAGTTGATTATACTCACTTTTTCAATCAAATAGTTGACTATGTTCGGTAGTGAGTTCCCTTATCGTCGCGCTGCATCTTGAAATCCATTGGATATATGATACAACCTAGTGTAGTTTTGGTTATAAGTCAGATGTCATAATTTCATTTTTCCAATAGTGACTATATTTTTTCTCCTGATTAACTGGATCAATTGTATAATATTCAAAATAGATCATCCCCGCACCACCTTCTACATAGCCTCTGACATCATTAAGTTCTGGTGAGTCAATTTTAATAATCATAGCTGCCAATTTTCCTTGTGGATGATCTGGAGCATGAGGTGCAATAGCTTTAAATATTCTATTGAAATTCTGGTTTCTTGAACTAACATACATTCTTAAATATATTTCTTTCCCCCAAAGTGGGTAAGATTGATCATTTTCATCGTTAGTACACATAATTTTTGCACACAACTGATATCCGCTTACAGGAGAGTTAGATACATCATGTGGAGTAATGTCCTCATCGTTTTCTTTCTCTTCATCATCAGAGTGTTCAAGGTTAGGATCACTTTTCAGATCGACAAAACTTGAGAAAATCGTGGGCATGTTCCATGTTCTTTCGACATGATTATTAGGTTCAGTTAGCTCATTCCCTATATACTTAACATCTTGAACTTCTGAATATAGCGCGTTACCAAAATCTGGTGCTATTATATAATAAAGCATAGAATCTTTTTGATGTGGGAAAATATCTCTTCTCATCAAAAATGGATAATCATAACTATCTGGATCGTCCGAGTTGGCAACATCAGAAATTTTTTTGACTGGGAGTATTAATCCTTCCGGATCAAGAGAACCATCTTTCTTATTTTTATTGAAAAATAAAATGTTATCCGTCATTGATGCGTTAGGGTAAGAACGTATTTGAGCACTAAAAAGGCTACGTCCATTACCGTCTAGTACATTTCCAGATAATTCATCTATGTTTGGAGGATCAAATAAATTATCTCTACTCGGTGGAGAAACAGCAATCATAAATATAGTACCAGAAGAATACTCAGCTACTCCTTCTACTTTGCTTATTAAATCTATGGCAACAGGTGTATCCATCATTGGGTAAACACGAAATTTAATTTTTCCTTCATCATTATCACTATTGATAGTTATTTCAATTTTATCACCATTGGTATTTGGCTTCAGGATTTGAGGTTTTTGATCTGCTTCGTCAGGATCAGTTGTAATTATGATATTTTTTTCTATATCCTCTGCATTCTTAGAGTAAATTTGGACAGGCGTATTCTTAAGTAATTGGCCACTGGTATCAAATAATGTAGTAGAATATTGGATATAGTGTTCAACATTATTATCTATATTATTGCTATTATTTGGTGTGACGCAGACGCTTTTATTTTTATTTAATTGAATTGAACTTTTGACCAAATCTCTGGCATAGTATTTTATTACTCTTTCAATACCTGTGAGCATAAAACTTATTTCATCGCCTGATTTTAAAGAATCCACGCCTTTAACAGTACATAAGATCCTCATGTTATATGATTTATTATCCTGTTGAGGATTAATTGAGTTAATTATTTCTACATGTTCAAAACCTTTGGTATCCTTTATTTCTACATTAAATGACTCAGGAATAGGAATTTGAGGTGTCAATTTTATGTCAAGATAAAACTTATGACCAATAATAATATCTGCACCATTTTTAACTGATAAATGTAAATCATCGTCTGTAAAAATTATATTATCATTATTTTCTAACATATCTTACCTCTTCTAAAAATTATTATTCATATAACCTTTATAAAAGAAAATTAAGTTACCATATACCAGACCAAGTTCTGCCATCAGAGCAAGCATCTCCTGCAGGTTCTCCGCCCGGTCTTATTGTATAAACGTTAGCTTGCCAAATATTGCCATAAGAAATGTTTCCATAATAATTAACTTCATAGTCAAGATAAATAACTCCATTTTCTATATGACCAACATAATTAAAAGGAATGCCAAACAGTAATGTTGCTGTATTACCATGATCTGGTTGAGTTGGCATTAACTTTAATTTAGACTGATAAACAGTATTTGGATAGTTACTAACATATAAATTTAAAGTAATCTCAGCGCCAAATGGAACTTTTGTTTTATCATTATAATCATTTGTTCCTATTATTTTAACGAATAATCCTTCATGATGTGGATTATTGCATCTATGGCTTACATCTTTTTCATGAATTGAGTCACTGATGATATTTCTATCATCATTATAGCCAACACTATTGTAAACTATGCAACTATCGTAGATTCTGTTTAAATTATCAATAGGTTGGTTATAGCCACCACCGGGATAGGTTATATTTTGTGGATATGCAGCACGAGCTGATCCAAATTTATCCACAATGGTATAAGAAAAATGAGAGATTTCATTTTCCTTAAGTATATTGTAAAGGAATATCATATGGCCATTTTTAAATTCATTAAGTTCTTCAACAAAAAAGAATTTATTTACATATTTATTATTAATAAAAAATAATATTGTGTCATATTGTTTAGCATTAGGATAGTCTGGAATTGGAACAGTGAAGAAATTTGAACTAGGATCAACCCATAAATTTCCATTATCTTCAGTTATACTAAGTGGAGGAAGTGTTAAGTCTTTTCTATTATTGTCTATGATGTAAACTTTATTTTTTGAAGATACGCGATCTGTTACACCCATCACCATAGAATCAACCTGAAATATTAGCTCTGTTGATTTTTTTGGGAAAATATAAAAAACTAATTTTCCATTTGCATCGGAAGTAATGGAAAAAAATTTCAGATTAGATGAGGTGTTTTTAGTTGTGACAAGTGTTGTTTTATTGGAATGATAAATACTCATCTGATTAAAATAACTATATTCTTTTTCAAAAATATCAACGGAGATGCCGGGTAAAGGCATTCCTTCTTCATCTCTGACCAGTGCAATTGCCTTAATACAATCACCATTAGGTGGATAACTATCATAGTCCAATACTTGAAAAAAATCCGTTTCAAAGTAAATTGATATAGATTTTTCATCGATTGAAAAATTAGTTTTCATTTTTCTTCCTTTTGATAAATTAATTTTCTATTTTTTATGGCCATAATAAATAAACTTTTATTTAACAATAAAGCTATTTTCAGTGGCTTGGTAAAGAATCACATCCATCGTTATCATCACTAGCTTGGTTTGGTAATACAGTATTAATTCGGGTACTCCATTTTTTGCTATACGTTTTGGATCCGTCACTGTTTTCAATATAATAATCGAAAGAAATTGTTCCTAATCCGTTAGAGAATGAAGGTCCAGCTCGGTTAATATCACAGTACGGGATGGAAACTGTAAAATGATCAGTTTTTCTTCCTGAATCATTGGCCGGTGGCAACGAGAATTTGTAACTATTATGAGTGTTTCTAGATGTGGTGGTTTTTATATACACATTTAAATATCCTGTACTACCAAGTGGTGGTAAACTCTTATTATTTTGCTCACTGGTTCCCGTAATCACTACATATAATCCTGCGATATCTTTAGCGCTTTGAGCTGGTTTTCTTTTTTGATTTATCATGCTTAGAATGATGCCATGCCACTCATAAGTTTCATTTTCATCACTGTATACATTAATGGGAGGTGTTGCATGGCTGGTGTATACTTTAACTTTATTGTAAATTCTATCGTTAGATGAATTATTTTGTTCACCAATATATGTAAACATCCTTGTCATAGAATAACTGTATTCTTGACTTTGAGGAGCAACCAAATAATAAAGCTTCATAGGCTTATTAAGTGGTAGTTGTTCATATGTAAAATAAAGAGGAGTTTCTTCTATGTTTTCTATATCTTCAAGATGATATATAGGATTGAGTTGAATCGGATTATCGTTTTGCTCAAATCCTTGCATAAAAAATATTAAAGAATCTGTATTATTATATCCCGGATAAGAAGCTACATGTACTTCCATCCCTTTTTTTCCTGATGTTTTTTCAATTTTCCCATCCTGCATCCCAGATATTTTTGGTGCATTAGGGCCAAACAATGAATTACGTGTAGCATTAAAAATATATGCAGATGCTGCATAATTAGTTGGAGTTAAATTCAATATTTGCGTATCAAAATCAACTCTGACAGAGATATTCTTTATCGGATAAACGCGAAAACTTATATTTCCATTTAAGTCACTGTTAACAGTAAAAAAATCAAAGCTACTTTGGCTATGTGTAATAATTCTTTGGGAAATTTCACCTTTATTTGGTTCTGTTCCTATATGTACAAGTTCTTCACCTTGACCATGAGGAAAAATTTTACCTGGCAGTTCAGATGATATAAGAATTTGTGTGTTTTTTAGCGGGGATCCATTATAATCAAGTACTTTTCCATAGTATGTAATATATGAATTCCCAGTACCGACTGGATTATCTTCTGTAGGTGGCTCAATATATTCATTATTATTAGTGGTGCTCAATGAAATGAAGCTTTCTGGTTTTACTTTCTTAGTTGTATAACTTATATTTAATGACTTTATTTCATGAGTGTAATTAGAATCTGATATTGCATGAACTGTATAATTAATTGATGTTTCTGGTAACAGACTATCACTTATTTTTAAGTAAAATACAGCACTACCAGTATTCTTGTTTTCTGATATCTTCCAATCATGCAGCTCTTGCACAATAATATGTTCTTTATTTGATTCTATTGATATATTATTAATGCTAGAAATCAAATTTGGATCTGCAGCTAGCGATACTGTCAAATAACAAGTTTGACCAATAATAACATCAGCTCTATCAGGTATTGATACACAGAGTTCCCCATATGAGCATAAACTATTTATCATCTCTATATTGTTTTTCATAGTTATTGATTCCCATTAATTATTTTTTAATAAACCAATATCTACATTATCTATTTATATAGATAATGTAGATTAATATCAATTGATATGATTGTTCATATTTAAAAAATTATTATTTAATATTGTGTTTTATATAAAGTTAATGTTTATTTTTTGGGCAGCCATCCTCATCTATATTAAAAGCAGTATTTGCTGTGCCTATTGTGGCTTTCCATTCTTTACTGTTTTTAGTAACTCCAGCATACGTAATTGAATAAGTAAAAGAGAGCTTTGCTTGAATACCATCGTCCCATGAGTCAGCTCGGGTTAAATCACAATATGGAATTTGTGCTACATGGTAGTATTTTTGTTTATCGGACAATACAACTGATGGGTAAGATTTATTCTCCTGCCTTGTAGCAGAATCTATGTTAATTGTTAAAATACATGTAGAATTAAGCGGAGGAAGCCCATTAACTTCATCCTGAGAATTTTTTGCTATCCTTATGACTACATATAAACCAGTAGGAGCCTGTTGTGTTATGGTAATGTTTTTTGTATATTGATTGATCGTATCTAATGTGACAAGACGATTATCATACATACGATCGTTATTTGAATTATTGGGATCAAAGTTAGGATGGTTTGGTGAATAACTAGAATATACTTCAACTCTTGTATAAAGTCCGTTATCATTTTTGTTACTGCCATCTGATAGATCACCGACATATGTGAAATCTGATTTCATGGAATAGAGAGAGTCCTGGTTAACAGGGGCAATTAAGTAATAAAGGGCCATGATTTTATTAAGGGGCAGTTGGTCATATGAAAAATCAAAAGGATAACCATTTAGATTATCTATACTATCGATATTATAAATAGGTGTGAGTTGAATTGGTTTATCGTTATTTTCATATCCTTTCATAAAGAAAATGAATGCATCTGTATTCTTAAATCCATCATATGGAGAAATTCCAACCTTCATCCCTTTAGAGCCTGGCATTTTTTGAAGTTTCCCACTTTGTTCTATGTTATATATATTTGGTGATGATGGACCAAATGGGTCATCACTATTGTTATCGTCACTAAAAATATATGCAGATCCAGCGTAGTTAAAAGATGTTACACCCAATATTCCAGTTTTGAAATCAATCCTAGCAGATATATCCTTTTTAGGATATACACGAAACTTTATATAACCATATGGGTTACTACTAATAATAAAATAGTCTAATCCATCTCGTCTAGCGGTTTTGATCGGTGAAGAAGAGGTATCTTCTGTTCCTATATTAACAAGAGTATTATCTGGATTATCAGAATATATCTGATCTGGTAATGAAGATGAAACTAGGATTTGAACATTTTTAAGAATCTTTCCTTTATTATCTGTAATTAAACTAGAATATGGAATAAAAACACTTCCTTTCCCTACTTGATTTTCCGTTGTCGGAGGTTGGATGTATTCATTATCTGTATGTAACACAAATTGAGTATGTTGAGAAATTTCCTTCACACTATATGTGATGCTTTCAGGTGTATAATCTGCTACTGGTACTGTTCCACTTTTGTCAGACCAAAGATGAATACTAAAAGTAACATCCTGATTTTTAATTGCTATATTATCAGAAACAATTAAATGTATTTTTGTAATTGCGTAATCAAGTCCTACGAAATATTCACTATCTGTTTTCCATGTGAAATACTGAGCTACATTACTACTAAAAGCTATTGTTACTTTTTTAATATTGTCCAAATTCCCTGTTGCTGATGTTTTTTTCACAATGATGTCGATGTAGCTAACTTGTCCAGAAATAATATCAGACCGATCGGGTATTGATAGGGTGGCAGAATAAGCATTTTGGGTGGGTGTAATTAAGTCGTTTTCAATTTTCATTTCAAATCCTCATTAATTAATTATATTTCCATAAATAACTTTTTCATAATCTTATGATATCCATCAAAAAATATCATATTTATTGAAGATGTGGATTTTGTTTAAGGATAAAAGGCACCATGAATAACTTAAATAATTATGAGAAATTTAGATAATGAAAAATAATTATCACCTGATAACATAAATATATTTACTTAAGTGATATTTACATTAATGTCGTTAATTTTATTTATTGTTTCTGAGCTTGTGGCTTAAAAAATATATACATAACTGTTTGTTTTATCGATATAATATAAATGTTTAAGTTAATTTAAATATCAATTAAATTGATTATTTCTATTGCGAAGTTATTGCCATAAATTAGAAGATGGCAAAAGCTATGGTGAAAATATTGGAGATTATCTCCGTTATTGCTGTTTTGCTTGTGTTGCAAAGTCTTTCACTTGGTGTATACCTATGGCTTGCAAAGTTGGGGTCAAAGAATAGATCGCTGATATGGTAATGAATAATTCGTGAATTTGCTGTATTACACATATGTTAAAGATTGTCACAGATACCGTAATGTGAACAAAAGTGGCAAAATCGTCCTCTGGATGAATTTTATCCTATTGTTTACCTTGACGGCATCGCCGTTAAACGGAAGAAGCGGCTTAGCAGGTGCTGGAAGCGTCCAGTCGTGTCTGGGACAACCGGTTACCCCATGCCATTAAAAACGTAAGGAATTCCCGTCAGATGACTCAGTGAAGAAAGTGGAGGTGGCTGGCCATTCAGACAGCGTTGAAGAAATGGACAATGTCGTTACAGAGCTGGTGAATAGCAATGAGTCGTTTTATTATCAAGTTTGGTGACCGTCTGGACAGTCACCTCTTACAGAATCTTTTTTGGAGTTATTAGAAAAATCTATCCGTTTTCTCAAAAAACACACATTACTTTGCATTGATCAGGTTATCTTCGAAACTATATCGTTTTAATGCTAATTTTTAGATCTTGAATCTCACTTCAATTTAATGAGAAAAATAGCTTAAAACACAAAGCATATAGCCATTAAAAGTATCACCATGTGTTGTCACTGTGCCTGTTTGGGTGTCATAGGCAAATTTACCCCTATTGTTCAGATATGATGCAATGATTCTTGTAGTTTGTGGCGGATTTGGTGAAAGCAAATCAAAAAGTCCCCAGGAGTAACTATCTGGAAATTCGCTTTTTAAGGAGTAGATGCTATTTCCGCTTATACCTACATCAAGTTCATCAGCATCTCGCAAACCCGTTAAGCCAGTTTGCTCACAGCCCATTGATCCGTTCGGATTGTCTGGATATACAACTCCTTGTATTGCTTTAATGCTGAATGAGTTTTTAACCCAAAAAGAATATTCATAAGTATATTTAGCTTGATTGGTTCTTTGAATCGTTATTGACGTATTATTAGCAGTTTGACTAACATTGTTAAGAGCTATCTCTCCTGTAGTTAGATCTACATAGGGAGCATTAGTACTACCACCAAAACCTTTTGTATCAATAATTTTTCCTCCTTCATCCAAAATGTTTTTCTTTATTTTTAAGTCATACAATTTTGCGTACATATTTACAACCTGAAACATGTTATTAGGCCTATTTTGGTCTTCGAATATTTTACTTTTTCTAATGGTTTTACCATCAGATTCTTTGATATAGACAAAAACCCCTGACTTTTGTGGTACTATATCAAAAGCAACTTGTTTTGAGGTTTCTCTGGAATCAGTTTTTCCGTTTCCTGCTTGTACAGTCAATCTTACTGTCAGGCCGTTAGTTATCTGACCATTTTTAAAATCACCAATACCGACCTGACTGCTTAGCTTAGCAGTAATGAAACCATTTTTTACCGTATTGTCACTTGTTATTATCCATTCAGGTTTACCATTATAATCTTCGGCAATTTGGACTGTGTCCCATATAGCATTTACCTCATAGCCATCGTCTAACTCGGTATCAGAACCATCTGCTTTAACAACTTTCGCAGTATAGGTATAATACTCAGAACCGTCTCCTTTCTTTATAAGCTTGCTAGGGTCAAAATCAACATTAATATTGTCTATCTTTAAATCCTCCACCGGTTTTACAAAACTCACAGGGTCTGCACATTGTTCCGTTGAAGGGATTTCAGTGGAGTTTTTGCCAACAACTGCCAGACAAACCACGACATCTGTCATTACAGGATTTAACTGACTGCTCATCAGGTTAACTTTCAATGTTCCATCAGATTCAGTAGTTACTTCCCCTGTCTCTGACAGCCAGGTATTTTGCGGTGCGTTACCGTTTGCAAGAGGTTTCAACCGCCATTTAAATTTAATGTCTTTCTCTGTATAAGGAATTTTACCATCAGCACTGTACACCTGTGCAGTATAGTGATAAGCATTATTAGGATGTTTATCTGCATCCGCAGTCACATTTCCACTGGCTGGAGTAAACGTTGGCTTCATAATTGTTGGCCATGCGAATACCACATCAGCCTCTTTTGTTTCTATACCATCCACAGAAGCTACTACCGTAACGTTCTGAACCTGAGTACTTGTCAATGTCGTGGTCGCTTTACCGTCAGTACCGATCGTGCTGGTTACTGGGTTGAATGTTAAACCTTGCTGGCTGGTGTCTTTTATAGACCAGTTAACTTTCTGGTTAGACTCAGCTTTACCTGTGTCATCTGTGACCTTGACTGTTAGGGTATAGGTTTTATTTACCAATATAGGTGTTGCTGGTGAAACTTCTATTTGCGACATTCTTTCAGGTTTGAAAGATACTGCATATTTTTGCTCTATCCAAACGGGAGCACGGCTTTCAATAGAGAGTGAAACCAAAACATCACTAACCTCCTTTTTACTGGTCAAATGTGCTGTTAATTTCCCATCGCTACTACCTGTAGTTTCGTTTTCCGCCGTTAAAGTGAGTTCTTTAACATTCCCTTTGTTTGTGCTCCATTTCACATTGGATATTTTTGTATTATCTAATTTATTCCCATTGCCATCTGTAATAACGGCTGTATAGGTATATTTTTGTATGCCATCGGCAGTTAAGGGGCCTTTTTGATCGACATGGATGTCTTTAACTTGGTAATTTTTGGGATCTGCATTAAAGGAAACGAGTTGTTTAGCATGAACCGGGCTGTGGTTTTCTATGGAAAGAGAAACTTGTAGGTTATCAAGAGCCTCTTTACTGGCTAAGGTTGCCGTTAATTCTCCACCTCCACCTGTTATATCACCCTTAGGATTTAAAATAAGCTGTTTATTATCAGTCTCATCTTGACCATTCCGCGTAATACCCCATTTCACATTGGATATTTTCGTGTTATCTAATTTATTCCCATTGCCATCTGTAATAACGGCTGTATAGGTATATTTTTGTATGCCGTCGGCAGTTAAGGGGCCTTTTTGATCGACATGGATGTCTTTAACTTGGTAATTTTGGGGATCTGCATTAAAGGAAACGAGTTGTTTAGCATGAACCGGGCTGTGGTTTTCTATGGAAAGAGAAACTTGTAGGTTATCAAGAGCCTCTTTACTGGCTAAAGTTGCCGTTAATTCTCCACCTCCACCTGTTATATCACCTTGAGGATTTAAAATAAGCTGTTTATTATCAGTCTCATCTTGGCCATTCCGCGTAATATTCCATTTCATATTGGTAATTTTTTTGTTTTGTGCTGGTTTATTGCCATCCAAGACAATTGCAGTGTAAGTATAAATTTGAATTCCATCGGCTACGAGTGACGGTACCGCCGGTAACACCTCAACTTTGTCTACTTTAAGATTGGCAGGATTCTCATAAAAATCGATCTCTC
Source organism: Xenorhabdus sp. PB62.4 (assembly GCF_014467285.1). NCBI lineage: Bacteria > Pseudomonadati > Pseudomonadota > Gammaproteobacteria > Enterobacterales > Morganellaceae > Xenorhabdus > Xenorhabdus sp. PB62.4. The sequence goes on from NZ_NKHR01000011.1 coordinate 103,897, forward strand.
CCACTAATTGCTGAGGTTGATCGTCCAGTTGTAAGTAAACTTTGACACCTTTATGTGGCTGAGAACTAACTAAGACAGGTTTGTGCTTGAAATACCCGTTTTCATCAAGTGCAACAGTATCTGAATTTTCCCAATCAATAAATTGTAATCCAGATTCTGGGCTTATTTTGGGATCGGTTATCCACTGAACATGGTTAATGGTGGTGTTTTTTATCGGTGTATTGTTGACTGTATCAAAGGTAATTACAGGGTTAAAAGTATATCCATCTTCTTTCTTACCTGTTGCAGGTAATGGCCCCGTTGGTGTGAAATTAGCCTCTTTCTGTTTTTTCAACATAAAAGGTCTGACAATTACACTTATCTCAACCGGCGCTAATTTTTGATCATCCTCCAGCTCAGCATGAGCATAAATTGAATAATTATTGTTTTGGTTATCACCAGATAAATATTTCGGTAGGGTTATTTTTATTGTGTTACCTGTGTCAGAAGATAATTTTCCGTCATTGTTTTCAAAATTTTTGTCCGTTGTCCAATGAATCTGTTTGACTGATGTATTAGAAGATAAATTTGCTGTGATTTCATGCTGTCCTTGGCTATATCCTATGATTGTTTTGGGTAATGATAGTTGTGCGATTGGGTTTTTTTGGTGTTCAAGGACAATATTGTTATTTCTTTCTACTAAGTCATAACGGCTCCCCGCCAATGTCCGCATAGATGCTACATTTTCTGGCGATAATTGCACACTAAGAGGAACACCCAATTTATAATTTAAATTTGCTAAAAATTGTGTTTCAGTATAGCTTCTTTCACCTTGTTTATAATCAACACCTATTGTGAATAACGGAATAGGGGTATAAGTCAAGCCTAATTTTGCCAGACTGGGGTTTTTCTGTTTAGTATCACGATTGAATAAAGTAACGTTATCACCAAAATATTTCTCGTATGTTAGCTTCGCGCCTAAGCTGGGGTAAGCAGGCAGAAAAAATTCACCATTAATGTCATAACCGTTGGCAGGGCGTTCTTGATAGCCTTTAAAGTTCTGTGATTTCTGCCAATCACTTAAGCGCCAATAGGCATTAGCGGATAGTTTAATATAGTCACCCCAAATTTCTCCACCTAGTCCCAAGCGTTGGTTTTTACCCGTAAGGTCATGGTCATAAAACGTATTTAGGCCATACATCCAGTTTTGGTAAAAATAGCGCCCTCCTAAACCTACATTAATAGTATTTCGGCTGTCCTTGTTGCGATAACCGAATTGAGAAAAAAGCAACCAATCAGTTTTATTGTCATAAAACGGCAGTAATAGATCTAATGAATTATTTTCCAACGTTCCTTTTTTATCCAGTCCAAAGTTAATTCTGACAGTGCCAAACTGTGATAACCATTTTTGCGCCTCGGAGGAAACTGCACTGTTAAATTTACCTAATGTATATGACTTGGCTTGTTCAGCTAACTCTGATGGAGAAGATGATAGGATATTGCTTACTGTTTGGATATTACTGGCGATTACATTCCCTGTATCAGAGGTTGAGATGTTATTGTCTTTTTTTTTAAATTTATCCTCTTTATTGGTATTTGAAACCAAAAATTTTTTATCTAACTCGTTAACTTGAAAATCTATATTTTCTTTCTTACTTATTTCTTGGGTGGGAGGATTATTTGTCGTTATATTCCCTCCAGCAAAGGCCTGTATCATTGTTGACAGCATCAACAATGTATAAAAAATAGAAAAAAAAGTAATGTTTTTATTAACATATGCTAACATATACAAACACCTCGGCGGTATTGATAATTAACAGAAGCCTCTGATTGCCTTCCCATTGTTAAGTGATTCTAATTTATTCCTGTTATGATACTAGTTATAGTTAGATATTTTAATTTTGCGTTATTTAAAATAGTTATCACTTGATAACTATTTTAAATAACGCTATTTCCTCTAGAGTATTTCCATAGGAAGGAGGGAAATTGAAAATAAAAATGGATAACCACGTCCATTGAACGTGGTTATAATTTATAAGATGAGCCTTGTTTAAGCTAATGAAGTCTATTACAGGCCAGATTGGCAAAATATTTTATAAAACTCTCCTTAATACACCAGAGAAACTATACTTGTCTCCATATATATCACCAATAGCGTAATCAATCAGGACCAAATGCCCGCGGTTTTCTTGTTCCCAATTAAAAGGAATGTCTATTTCCATTCGCTGCACGTTGTCAACTGTTTGTAAATCAGTCTGTATCATTGTCTTGCCTATCAAGCGAACTTCTACGGTTTGCTCTGTTGTCATATTAGGATAACTTACTACGACTTGGATAGAACCATCGTTATTATAATCAAGGGTTGGTGCAGGTAAATTAAGCTCTTGCCCTTCAATCTCGAGATGTAAAATACTTGAATACTCAGTAATACCGCTATCAGGTATTCTTTCTACTATAAACTGTACCTTCGCTGTATAACCAATAGTATCAGTAAATTCCAGACGAGGAATATAGAATGTCATTGGTGTGACTTCATTTACTGTTTGTCCTGGTGTCCAGTATATAATATCTTTACGACGTCCTTGCCATAATACTCTGACAGTATGCCCTGGTGCCATGCCTTCATAAATTGGAACATTTACTTTTAATTTATCTAACCGATAATAGTCATCTTTTTTCAGAAGTGTACCATGTTTACCTGTAGCTTCTGGAACACTGGGAATATAGTCAGATAGGCTAGGTGAATTCACGAAAACAAGATTTATATTCACCGTTGGTGAGTTACTTTCATTTCCATTACTTATTATTTTATATTGAGCTTGATAGGTTCCATATAGAGAAATTTCATCTACAAGAAACAGTAAATAGTGTGGAGATTCTTTCTCTTTATCTGGTGTAATAGTATATGGCAGGGATTTTATAACGCCAGTATTGTTACTTTCTGAGCAATCACCATTTAGGCAAAGAAGTCCAAATATTCCATCTCCAGTCTCTTCATTATCATATCTTGATACCTCCATTAATAGGTATTTGTTCCCCATTTCATCAACGTCATGTATGTTAATGGTATTGGTTCCATATGCCTGTGTGAATTTAGGAGGGGAGAGTGTTATTTGTTCTGAGTTTTTCATTGGTTACCTCTTGATTGAGTAGCTTAAGTATTAGCTTTTATACTTTTTATTTATTGGTGACAATTTACGCAAGAATAATCATTGTGCTGTTTTTTCTTCAAATAATCTAGTTGAGTGTATTAAAATTATTTTGGTTTTATTTTGTTTTGATTATTTCATTTTTTATTTAATGTGAATTTTAAAATTGGTTATTTATATAATGTCTCTTTTTTATCTTACCAATTCAAATTCCTTTTTTTTATCAGTTAATAATTAAATTTTATCAGCTAAGAATACCTCCATGTTTGTGAAAACAATTTAAATTATAAGTTATAGTTAATGCTTTTAAATTAAAATAAAACAACTGAAACTATTTTGCTGTTCACGGTGAAGTCGATAGTTACAGCGGTGATCCGTATACCACTTATCTTGAATAATTAGGACCATATTTGAATGCTGTGTTTAAAGGCAGTAATCTAAGTACACTGAGGTAAATTATTTAAATGGCAGTAAGATGGAAGCACCGATAAATGCAACTGCCGGAATGAGAATACGTTTCTAAATATAACGTACTAAGTTTGAATAGATTTCAAGTGGATACTTTACTATAGCTCCACTTTGGAAAGTGCAATCTGTTACAAATGGCTGACATAATCAGTCACTTGTAACAAATTAAACTATGTGTATTTTTGGGCTTCTATACATGACTCAGATTCAAAAATTTAATTATGGCCATAACCCATTTTTAGAAAGAGAAGAGAACACACTACTTAGATTTTCTGGAGTTTCATATTTTTTTCTGGTGAAAGGATGTTTAATGCATCACGCAAGTAGCGTAATTTCATCATTCTTTCAGTATAGTTTTCTTTGGAGTGTGAATTTTGTTTGTTTTGTGGTAAATACTCTGGTTCCATGTAACGTTTATTAGCTGATTTTAATCCAAATCTACTTCGAGAGAATGTTATTGCATCTTTTAAAATCATTTGAATGGACATAGCTTTTACCTCGGTGAAAATTAATGTTTTCCATTAATCATAGATAATGAAGTGAGTAACATAAGACAAAAGATTAATTGATGAATTTTTTTGAATAAAGGGCTGAGTTTATATAACCACCTTTAGATGGTTATATTTTTCCAAAATCAGGGCAATGATATCAATCAGGGTAATATCGCAAACGAACGTACCGGAAAGCCGGTGGCATTTTTAGGTTTGACCGCGATGTTGAATATTACTGCTCCACGTGTAGGCACTTGGTCTAAGTTAGCCAAAAGTTCTATTTGGTAGGTGTCTTGTTCCAATACATAATATTCACTCAATAAGGCATTATTATGCCTAAAATCTTCGGCTGAATCAGTATCAAAAGTTTCATGCCCGATGGCTTTAATTTTGCGCTTTTCAAATAAAAATTTCAAGGCATCGATTCCCCATCCGGGGATCTGGTTATTTCCTTGCTTATCTTTGTTATCCATTTTTTCCTGAGATGGCCAGCGCTTACTCCAGTCCGTTCTTAAGGCGACGAAAGTGCCTGCTTCAATGATGCCATGTTCGGCTTCAAATGTAAGAATGTCATCTTTAGACAATGAAAAGTTAGGATCTTGCTTGGCTCTTGCTGACTGGTCAATAACAATTAAGGGTAATACCAGTTCTTTCAATTCCAGTTGATCAAGAGAGCGGGCGCCAGGAATGAAATGGCAAGGAGCATCAATGTGGGTACCATATTGACCCATGAAGGTGAATTGTTGCGCAAAAAATCCATCTTTATAATCAAAAAGTGTTTTAAATTCAGCAGAGTCAAACATAAAAAAATGGGGAGAATCTTTGTCAAAGCTGTGCGTCAGATCAACCCATTTTTTTGATTTCAGTAAAGCGAGAGCTTGCAGAATATCGTTTGTCATAACAACCTCATTTTGGTTTTTTTATGATTAAACGCCCATCATTCTTTCTTCGCAATTTATTTATCAATAAAAGGAATGGATATTTCAATTGTCTGGTTATAGAGTTGCCCCCAATCTGACAGTGTTATCGGTAACTTGCCTTTTGCCACCCATGATTCCGTTGTAGCACAATACCTCCTATTAATTACCTGGGAAATTCGCCATTATCATTTCTTTGGTTAATTTTTTGTTAAAAATAACATGTAGGTTATCTTGATTGTTTGCAATTTATAAATAAAATAAAGTGTCGAATTATATTAACCAAAAAAGCGATGGTGACGAATTGGCACCACCTAAAATGAAAACAAATGAATGACACCACTAGCCAGTGTTATTATTAAAAAAGAATCACTGCTGCTGTTGTTATATTTATTTTGATTCCGACGTTGTCAACTCCATTTCATAGTTACTGACAGGGAATTGCCCGTATGTATCATGTAAGAGTTGTTTACAGCTTTCCTGTTTAATCAGGTCGCTGAGTTCATTTAACCTTTTTTGCAACAACCTCTTAGTCTCTTTTTCATTATCCAAGACAGTTTGCAAAATTTTGGTCAATTGCTGCTGTAATGAAAACGGAATGTCTGAGTTTTTTGATATTAAAGTAACCACTTCTACTGCCTTCAGATAAGTGATTTCCATCTCAACAAGTTCATCCCATTTTTTATTTCTGGCTAAATCAATCATTTGCTCACTTAAACTAAGGATCTGCTGATAAGCTGACAAAAGATCCGTATCATTTTTCATTAAACAATATCCTGACTGGCGTTGTAATGAGGACCTATTTGCCGCCAAGAATCTGAAATCTCGGTAAGTAAATCAATCACTTCGGTAATGGCCTTCTCATCATTGCGTAAATTGGCATGGAGTAAACGGCGGCCCATATAATCATATAAAGCAAAAAGATTCTGGGCAATTTCGCCGCCTTTCTCGAAATCTAACCCCTCTTTGAGACCATTATCAATGATATTGATCGCCTTTGAAATAGCTAAACCTTTCTCTGGGATATTACCCTGTTGCATCAGAATAATTGCACGACGCAGGGCGCTGAGCGCCCCATTGAACAATATCTGAATCAACTGATAGGGAGAGGCATTCATAATTTCGCTCTCAAGATCTACCTGAGCATATAACTGGCTTGCCGAACGTTGATACATTAGTGTCCTTTTTTATTTTAAAAGCTGGAACAAGGATAACTCTGATTGCTTCAGTGAACTGGCGAGTTTATCCAGGGCGGTAAATTGTTTTTTATAGCGCGCCATTGTGGCATCAATGTTTCTTTCGGTCTGTTCTGCTTGTCTTTCCAGTGTCTTCAGACTCTTATTGATACCTTCGGTTGCTGTTGCGATAGTCCCTTCATGGTCATCTAGCGTTTTTTTCAATAAATTATAAGTCTGGGTTGCAAAACCGGTTTTTTCTCCATCTCCCATAAAGAAAGCCTTAACGTTAGCCGGTTTCTCTTTTAGGTTTTTTTCTAGTTTTTCGTTACTGATTTCCAGCGTACCCAGCGTACCATCCAATTTTTGTTTGATGCCCAATTTATTTAGGGTAGCAATATCAGCAACATTTTGTGCTGCAAGCAGTTGTTGTGTTAACTGGCTTTTAATACCTTTTAACGTATTGTCGCCCAATAAGGGACCATTATCTTTCGAAGCCACTTCACCTTTTGCAACAGGCTTGAATTTTGTCAGTGAAGCAAAAGTGGTCTGTACTTCATTATAAGCATCAACCCACTTTTTGATTGCTTCTTTCATTGGCTCGATATCACGAGAAACAACCAGTGTTTCTGATTTAACTACTTCTTTGGTTTTAGTTTTGGTTTCGGTTTCGGTTGTGCCATTTTTTCCCGGAACTTTGGTTTCGGTTTCGGTTTCGGTTGTGCCATTTTTTCCCGGAACTTTGGTTTCGGTTTCGGTTTCGGTTGTGCCATTTTTTCCCGGAACTTGTTCTGTGACTGATTCTGAGACTTTTTTCAGATTTAGAATAACACCTTCTGGCGCATCCTTTATTTCATTAGTTTGGCGTTCAATGAAGATACCATTCACTTTTAATTTTGCATTGGCAGGTTTCACCACTTGTTCCATTGCACCAGAGCCGCCTTTGTCGTCAGGCGTGTAGCGCAGCAGCTCATTCAGGTTACTATCATTCTGAACCGTAATCGTCATAACTGATTTTGTGCCGGCTTTTTTCGAAGTCAGTATCAAATAGTTTTTATTATCTTCTGCTTTGATGATACTGGCATTAACGTTGCCTTCTTGTTTATTAATGGCGTCACGGATTTCAACCAGGGAAGTTTCATTATCTTTCAGGGGAATGAGCATTTGCTCTTCTTTTTCACCTGGTTTTTTTTCACCTGGCTGAGTGATAGTAATGGTACGGGTGCCTTTACCTGGTTCCCCTAATTGGGCTTTTACATCAGAAACATCCTTAGATTTCAAAGACTGCGCCCGGGCAAGCTGTTGAACTTCAATAACATAGTTACCCGGACTGGCTTTAGAATCTGTACTTGGAGTAAATGTTTTATGATCTTCGCTTGTTTTAGTGGTATTGAGTTTATCGAATTTTTTGAGTTCTTCGGATGCACTCTTTAGCTTTTCCAAACTGCCTTTTAATGTGCCAAAACCAGTTAGCTTAGCGTTATAACTGCTTTGTTGCTGTGTTATTGGCTCTAAACGTTTTCTTTCATTTACTTCAAGTTGACCCAGTAATTTTGGATCTATTCCAGATGCGATTCCTACCGCAGAAATACTAGCCATATTGACTCCTTTTAATAAAAAGCATCGCTGGGTGTGTTATCGGATGAATTTGCGAAAAGTTTACTGACAAAATAATTTTTTTGATGGATGGAATAGTTGATGAGAACAGGCGCTATTTGGGTTATCAGGAAATCTTGTGAAAAAAAATAAAAAAGTTTTTCAAGAAATATTAAAGGTTCTTTTTAAGGAGCCGATAAAACTGTTGGCGGTAATGAACACCGTGAGCAAATAGGCTCAAACTAATTATATCGACTTGATTTTAAAAGGAACTCTACTATGGCATCAGTCATTAATACCAACTATTCATCTCTGCTGGCTCAAAACAACCTGACCCGATCTAAAGGCGCTTTAGGTACAGCTATTGAGCGTCTGTCCTCTGGTTTACGTATTAACAGCGCGAAGGATGATGCTGCTGGTCAAGCGATTGCTAACCGTTTTGCTGCTAACGTTAAAGGCTTGTCTCAGGCTTCCCGTAACGCAAACGATGGTATCTCCATTGCTCAGACTACCGAAGGTGCTCTGAACGAAATCAATAGTAACCTGCAACGTATTCGTGAATTGGCTGTGCAGTCACAAAACGGCAGCAACTCTAAGAGCGACTTGGGTTCTATCCAGAAAGAAGTTAAACAGCGTTTAGATGAAATCGACCGTATTTCTGCACAAACTCAATTCAATGGCATTAAGGTATTGAATGGCGATACAACTATGAAGGTTCAGGTTGGTGCTAACGATAATGAGACTATCGAGATTGATCTGAAAAAAATTGATAGTAATGTGCTGAGCTTAAAAGATTTTAATGTAACTCCTACCCTGAAAAAAGAGAACGAACTCAAAGGTACCAGTGTAGATATCCCTGGTGGTGATACAGGCGTAAATATCGATGCCAAAGTTAAAGAGGCCGGAGATGCACGCAACTTAACTGATGCGAAATTGCATAAGGTTAGTGATGGCAAGGGCGTAGTTGACGGTCAATATGTAATAGAAGCTAAAGATGCCGGCGGCAAAATTAAACTTTTTGACGCAACAGTGGCAAAAGATGGTACGGTAACGATTGGTAGCGAAACTAAAGAATCTGATCAAACTAAAGATCCTCTGAAAACCCTCGACGCGGCTCTGTCTAAAGTTGACGATCTGCGCAGCACCCTGGGTGCAGTTCAAAACCGTCTGGAATCCACAGTTAATAACCTGAACAACACTGTTAACAACCTGAGCGCTGCAAAAAGCCGTATCGAAGACGCCGACTATGCAACTGAAGTTTCCAATATGAGCCGTGGCAACATCCTGCAACAGGCGGGTACTGCTGTTCTGGCCCAGGCGAACCAGATCCCACAAACCGTTATGTCTCTGCTGCGTTAATTTTTATTTTCCAGTTGGGCACTTATGCAGGGTAACCTGCATAAACAACGCTTATAAAATAAGGATCGGTTCGCCGATCCTTATTTTTTGGTAATTGTTTTTATAAAGATCGTCAAGGACAGCCTGAAACTTGCTATTCATTTGGGCGGACATCAAAAATTTCGCATAGGTGAAAAAGAAGTGCTTTTACTTCATTGTTCAAACGATTGTACCGATTAGGGGATTGGATAATGGTATCCAGTCTCTTATCCAAAGGTGTCTGTTGTTGTGAGCGATTTGTATACCGCCGAAGGCGTGATGGACAAAAATAGCCTCTGGAAGCGCTATGTACCACTGGTTCGCCATGAAGCTCTGAGGCTACAGGTCAGGTTGCCTGCCAGCGTAGAACTCGATGATTTGCTTCAGGCCGGTGGCATAGGCTTACTGAATGCGGTGGAGCGGTTCGATTCCCTACAGGGAACGGCCTTTACCACCTATGCGGTACAGCGCATCAGAGGTGCAATGTTGGATGAGTTGAGGAGCCGTGATTGGGCTCCGCGTAGTGTGCGGCGTAACGCACGTGAAGTCACGCAGACCATCCGTAAACTTGAGCAAGAGTTAGGCCGTCCAGCCAGTGAGCAGGAAGTTGCTAAAGAATTAAAGATTAATCTGATAGAATATCGGCAAATACTGTTAGACACAAATAACAGTCAACTATTTTCTTATGACGAATGGCACGAAATTCACGGTGAAAGTTGTGAGCCAGTGATTGAGGAAGAGCATGAGACAAATCCTCTCCAACAACTACTGGAAAGTGATCTTCGTCAGCGGGTAATCGATGTCATCGAATCATTGCCTGAACGGGAAAAGATGGTTCTTACGCTGTACTATCAGGAAGAGCTCAATCTTAAAGAGATCGGCGCAGTGCTTAACGTAGGGGAGTCCCGCGTAAGTCAGCTTCACAGTCAGGCCATAAAAAGGCTGAAGGCGCGTTTGAATCCAGAGAAGTAACTTTTTGCTTATTTGTTTTTTGTTAAGACTATACACAGGGCTTTATCTCTTATGTCTGTTACAACACAAAAGAAACGGCCTCTTAGCCGTTATATCAAAGACTATAAACATAGTCAGACTCATTGTTTGCACTGCCATAAAACACTTGATCGTATTTCACTTGTTTTTAACGGTCAAGTCATCAATAAAGAAGCTATTTCTGAGATGACTGAATTGGTGGATGATAAAACTTGGAATGAGTTACAGGGTAAATTTGTGGCGCTGTGCCGCTTTTGTAGTGAAATTTATTGCAATAGCCAGACTGATTATTTCGACATTATGTCATTTAAACAGTATTTGTTTGAACAAACAGAGATGAGTCATAGTACTGTGCGTGAGTATGTGGTTCGTTTAAGACGTTTGGATGAATTACTGACTTCAAGTAATTATTCGGCTAATGAATTTACGCCAGAAAAAATTCAGGAACAACTCAGCGAAAAATTGTCTCAGTCTGCTTTCAGTAATTACAATATCGCGCTGCGTAAATATGAGCAATATCTGAGCTGGCAACAGAACGGTCATTAATTAATTATATCGATAAATAACGTTAGCCGGTTTGAACGATTTTAGAGGGGAATGCGATTGTCACGCATTCCCCTCTCTGTTTCCATATTATTTCTGTTGTTACATATTCTTACTGCTATATATTAAAATGGTTATGTATTTATAATAAATTAATCTTAATTAACTCTTTTTAATCAATTCATTTTAAACCATTTATGTTAGCTAACTTACTTTAATGACATGTTATTAACCAATTGTCATTAAGCTGGCATTACCGCCTGCCGCTGCGGTATTTACACTTAATGAACGTTCATGCAGTAAGCGTTCCAGCAACAGATTGGTTTCACCACGGGCAAACCCTTGTACGGAGATAATTGGCCCTTTACGCTGCGCAATCACACCGCAAACCTGACGCAGTTGATCGCAATCGCCGTGATGAATAACCGCTTGCATTGCTATTGCTGTTTTCTCATTTTGCCAGTCGTTAACCCAATGAATATGCTGACGAACTTCATCCGGCAATTGACGCTGCAATTCTTGATGCAATTCGTCCTTCTCCCAGATGGCTTGGCAACCGACAGAAAGTACCGCGGCTAATTGCACCAACGCATCTTGCTCGTTATCTGCAAGGCACAATACATGACCACGTGGCAGTAAAGTATAAGTATTACGTTCTCCGGTTGGTCCCGGCAGTACGCGTACTGTTCCACCTTGCGCCAGTAAACTGTATTCATGAATCACTTGGCCTAATACATCATTATTTTGTGTGGTTGCCCAATCAGCCAATTTGTAGAGTGGGGTATGCAGAATGACACGCATTTTGGCATCAAGTTCATATTCTGCATCCTGACGCTCCAGTGTTTGGCTGGCTGCATTGACAGGACGTTGTGACAGCAAACGATACAGATACAGCGGCCCGCCTGCTTTTGGCCCTGTGCCTGACAAACCTTCGCCACCAAATGGTTGCACACCGACGACCGCGCCAACCATATTGCGGTTAACATATAAGTTACCAACTTTAGCTTTACTGGTGACTTGTGCGATGGTTTCATCAATGCGAGTATGAATTCCCAGTGTTAAGCCATAACCGGAAGCATTGATTTGATCCAGCAGCTTGTCCAATTCATCACGTTTGAAACGCACGATATGCAGAACCGGGCCGAAAATTTCTTTTTTCAGTTCACTAAAACTTTCCAGCTCGATCAGCGTTGGTTTGACGAAAGTGCCTTGTGACCACTCCTGACTATCCATTGCATTTTCATGCGCGGCCTGATAAATAGCCCGGCCTTTAGTGCGCATAGCTTGGATATGGCGCTCGATACCCGCTTTGGCTTCTGCATCAATCACCGGGCCGATATCTGTTGATAAACGCTCAGGATTACCCATCCGGCACTCAGCCATCGCGCCTTTCAGCATGGCAATCGTTCTTTCTGCGACATCTTCCTGAACACACAGGATACGCAGGGCAGAACAACGTTGACCGGCACTGTCAAAGGCGGAAGCAACCACGTCGGTAACAACTTGTTCGGTCAAGGCAGAAGAATCAACGATCATGGCATTTAAACCACCAGTTTCTGCGATCAACGGTGTTGGATGACCTTGGGCATCGAGACGACCGGCAATATTGCGCTGCAATAAGCTGGCAACTTCGATAGAACCGGTAAACATCACGCCGCGTACACGTTTATCCCCGACCAGAGAGGCTCCCACAGTTTCCCCTTGACCCGGCAGTAATTGCAGTACACCACGAGGAATACCTGCCTGATGAAGCATTTTCACGGCAACAGCGGCAATCAATGGTGTTTGTTCTGCGGGTTTTGCCAGGACACTATTACCGGCTGCTAATGCCGCCGCGATTTGGCCGGTGAAAATAGCCAGAGGGAAGTTCCACGGACTGATACACACCACAGTTCCCAGTGGGCGATGGGTATCATTGGCGAAATCCTGACGCACTTGATCAGCGTAATAATAGAGAAAATCTACTGCTTCTCGTACTTCGGCAATCGCATTATTGAAAGTTTTACCCGCTTCACGGACTAAAATACCGAGCAAAGATTGCAGGTTATTTTCCATCAACTCGGCCGCACGTACCAGAATCGCTGCACGTTCTGATGGCGGTGTGGCAAACCAAATTGCTCCGGCATCAGTGGAGGTATTCAACGCATGGCTGACTTCCTGCTCAGTAGCTTCACGAACATAACCGACGATATCTGAAGGCTTGACTGGATTATTCACAGGCTTAGCCGCAGGCAATTCTCCGGTGTGCTGGTAATCACCACCCAACAAAGGTTCACTGCTCCACGTTTCCATTGATGAACTCAGCAAGGCACTGGAAAGGGAAGCCAAACGATGTTCATTGGAGAGATCCAACCCTGATGAATTGACGCGGGTTTTACCGTATAAATCATGCGGCAGAGGAATTTTAGGATGCGGCAGACCGATTTGCCCTTCTGTCTGCGCTAACTCTTGTACGATTTTCACCGGATCAGCAACCAATTCATCAATCGGCAGGGAAGTATCTGCAATGCGATTGACGAATGAGGTATTGGCACCATTTTCCAGCAGGCGGCGTACCAGATAAGCCAGCAGCGTTTCATGCGTTCCTACTGGCGCATAGATGCGACATGGGCGATTGAGTTTGCCATCGGCAACTTTTCCGACTACCTGCTCATAAAGAGGCTCACCCATGCCATGCAGACATTGGAACTCATATTGCCCCGGATAATAGTTCTGCCCGGCCAAATGATAGATTGCAGATAAAGTATGGGCGTTATGGGTAGCAAACTGTGGATAGATTAAATTCGGAACAGAAAGCAACTTACGGGCACAGGCGAGGTAAGAAACATCAGTATAAACCTTGCGGGTATACACCGGATAGTCTTCTAAGCCATCGATTTGAGCACGTTTGATTTCACTATCCCAATAAGCGCCTTTCACCAGACGGATCATCAACCTGTGGCGGCTGCGTTGTGCCAAGTCAATAATACTGTCAATCACGAACGGACAGCGTTTCTGGTACGCCTGAATGACAAAACCAATACCGTTCCAGCCTTCCAATTTTGGTTCAAAACACAATTTTTCCAGTAAATCGAGGGAGATTTCCAGACGATCGGCTTCTTCTGCATCGATATTGATACCAATATCATATTGGCGCGCTTGTAAAGTGAGAGCGAGCAGGCGTGGATAGAGTTCATCTATAACACGTTCATACTGCGCACGGCTATAACGGGGGTGCAGGGCAGAGAGTTTGATGGAAATACCCGGCCCTTCATAGATACCGCGACCGTTGGATGCTTTACCAATGGCGTGGATCGCCTGTTGGTAGGAAACCATGTAAGCTTGGGCATCTTCTTCGGTCAGCGCGGCTTCACCAAGCATGTCATAGGAATAACGGAAGCCTTTCTCTTCCAGCTTGCGGGCATTGGCAAGGGCTTGAGCGATAGTTTCCCCAGTAACAAATTGCTCACCCATCAGGCGCATTGCCATATCCACACCTTTGCGTACCAATGGCTCGCCGCTTTTACTGATAATGCGGTTCAGGGATTTGGATAGCTTAGCTTCATTGTGGGTAGATACCAGCTTGCCGGTGAACAGTAATCCCCACGTTGCAGCGTTAACAAACATGGAAGGGCTTTGTCCCAGATGGGAGTGCCAATTGCCGTTACTGATTTTATCGCGGATTAAAGCATCGCGGGTGGCCTTATCGGGAATGCGTAACAGGGCTTCGGCAAGACACATCAACGCCACACCTTCCTGAGAAGAAAGTGAAAACTCCTGTAATAACCCCTGGACTAACCCGGAACGCCCGATTCCTTGTTTTTGCTGGCGCAGTTTTTCTGCAATGGAATAAGCAAGCTTGTGAGTCGCCTTGGTTTGTTCTTCTGAGAGCTGTGCACGTTGCAACAGCATAGGAACTGCCTGTGTCTCTGGCAGACGATAGGCAGAAGTAATTGCGGAACGTTTCACCGATTGGGGTAAAATATGCTCGGCGAAATCCAAAAATGGCTGATAAGGCGCCTCAATCGGTGATTCTTCTTCGGAAATCTTTTCTTCTTTGCTATCCTGACCCGCTGATATTTCTGGGATCTTTTCCTCGTTTTCCAGACGTTCAAGATAATTAAAAATGGCTTGCTTAATCAGCCAGTGTGGTGTGCGTTCAATTCGTTGTGCAGCAGATCTAATACGATTACGCGTTGCTTCATCGAGCTTCACGCCCATAGTGGTACTACCCATTCTCACTCCTTAATAGGTAAAACTTAACCAAGTTGCATAACAATATCTGCTATGTTGCAACTTTGTGCAACTTTGTTAAAAGCGGCCGTTCTAAATTTGTGAAATTAATCTAGTTTTTATTATTCCTGTGGTGAGTATTATGGCTTCTGTTTTTTTATCTAATTGATATATATGAATTTTAATTCAGGCTCATAAAGGCGTGGTATAACCCGTTACTAAATGAAAAGTGCAACCTTTGGAATGATAAATGTGATTTAGCAAGCGTTTTTTATAAAAAATATCGTTAATTAGTTGTTAATAATGTTTTAGCTAAATTAGGATAGAATGTAATTTTAGAATAATTTCGATAGTAAATATTACTTAATGAAAACTAATGTTATCTTGGAGTACAACTTCTTCTTGCAGTTTAATAAGGAAGAAAAAAAGTACTTGAAAAATAAGCACTTGAAAAAACGTACCTTAAGTACAGACAACATTATTTACGCAGATAACACATTTGCGCATGATTCATAAAAACACTATGGAGAAGAACCTGCATGACAGTAAATTCACCAATGCTCATTACCTTCATTATCTACATCGTGGGGATGTTGCTGATAGGCTTTATGGCTTATCGTTCCACCAAAAATTTTGATGATTACATATTAGGTGGCCGGCGATTGGGTAGTGTGGTAACGGCATTATCTGCTGGCGCTTCTGATATGAGTGGCTGGTTATTAATGGGATTGCCGGGGGCTATTTTTTTCTCTGGCATTTCAGAAAGTTGGATCGCGTTAGGCCTGCTGCTGGGCGCATACCTGAATTGGCGATGGATTGCAGGTAGGTTACGTGTACATACCGAAGTGAGTAATAACGCGTTGACGTTACCAGATTATTTCACTCATCGCTTTGAAGATAAAAGCAGAATCCTGCGTATTATCTCTGCACTGGTTATCTTGATTTTCTTTACTATTTACTGTGCATCGGGTGTTGTGGCTGGTGGGCTATTGTTTGAAAACACGTTTGGTATCAGCTACGAAAAAGCGATTTGGTTGGGCGCATTGGCGACAATTGCCTATACCTTCCTCGGTGGTTTTCTTGCAGTAAGCTGGACGGATACGGTCCAGGCAACGTTGATGATTTTTGCTTTGATTTTGGTTCCTGTGTTGGTTCTGTTCAAAGTGGGAGGAGTTGGCACCGCCATCAATATTATTGAAGCAAAAAATCCGGCCTATTTAGATATGTTTAAGAATCTGAATATTATTGCCATTGCTTCTTTGTTGGGATGGGGATTAGGCTATTTCGGTCAGCCACACATTCTGGCTCGTTTCATGGCGGCAGATTCCCACCAGACTATTCATAAAGCCCGCCGCATCAGTATGACGTGGATGTTGCTGTGTCTTGCGGGAACAGTGGCTGTTGGCTTCTTTGGTATCTCATATTTTGAAATATATCCAGAGCAGGCAGGGCCAGTATTGCAAAACCGTGAACGTATCTTTATGGAATTAGGTGTGCTCTTGTTTAATCCATGGATCACCGGAGTATTGCTGTCTGCGGTACTGGCTGCGGTTATGAGTTCATTGAGCTGTCAGTTGTTGGTTTGTTCCAGCGCGTTGACAGAAGATCTCTATAAAGCATTTATACGTACCAAAGCCAGCCAGAAAGAATTGGTATGGATTGGTCGTATGATGGTTTTGCTGGTGGCAATCATTGCCATCGTGATCGCAACTAACCCAAACAATAAGGTATTGGCTTTAGTCAGTAATGCTTGGGCTGGATTTGGTGCGGCGTTTGGCCCGGTGGTTTTGATTTCTGTATTGTGGAAACGTATGACTCGTAATGGTGCTCTGGCAGGTATGCTTGTGGGTGCAATTACTGTTTTGGTTTGGATGGAATTCCGTTGGTTCTCGTTGTATGAGATCATCCCGGGCTTTATTTTCTCCTCGATTGCGATTGTAGTGGTGAGTCTGCTCGGTAAAGCCCCAAGTCAGGCAATACAACAGCGTTTTTCTGAAGCAGAAGCGCATTATAGAACTAAATAAACCCGCTGTAATAAAAAATCTCTGAATAATGAACTGCACCTTGATTAGTTAATGTTTAACTTTTGGGGTGCAGTTAAGTCAATTACTAACTCTTTAATCAGAGATTGAAACAAAGATGATAGCATTTCATTTGTTGATTTCACTGCTAAAGATTGATCACCCATTTCTTTAAATTTCATTTCTGTGTATTGATCAATAAAATATTTTCACTCTTTTTTAGAGTCATCAATTATATAGCATCAGTTTTTGCATTAACTTCTAAAAGTATCCTATAAAGATCCTAGCAAAAACAAAGGACTCACGAAATTAACGCAAGCCCTTGATAATCCTGGTGGGTCGTCGGGGGCTCGAACCCCGGACTGGCTGATTAAGAGTCAGCTACTCTACCAACTGAGCTAACGACCCAATACGATAAATTATTCTCCAACGTTAACGAGACGTCAATGGGCTATATCCATTTTTTATCATGTGAATAAAATATGCACAATGTGCTGTCTGCTGATAGATTGAATTGTAACCGTCTTGTTTTTCATGTGAAATCCTTCTGTTAATACCGCGGTTGTCTATGTCACAATGTTCCCTTAAACACAGCTTGAGGGTATTAAGGCCATGCTGTGAGAATAAATTGGATACAACTATGGAAGAAAAAATACAACCGATTCACACTCCTGAAACTGAAGGTTCGCATTTACAGCGAAGTCTCACTAACCGACATATACAGTTAATCGCAATTGGTGGTGCCATCGGTACTGGCTTGTTTATGGGATCAGGCAAGACCATCTCCCTTGCGGGGCCGTCGATCATTTTTGTTTATATGATCATCGGGTTTATGCTGTTTTTCGTTATGCGTGCAATGGGAGAGTTATTGCTTTCCAATTTGCACTATAAGTCGTTCAGTGATTTTGCGGCGGATTTATTAGGGCCGTGGGCCGGTTTTTTTGTAGGCTGGACTTACTGGTTCTGTTGGGTCATTACTGGCATCGCGGATATTGTTGCTATTACTGCTTATGTCGGATATTGGACACCGAATTTTCCCGAATGGGGAACTTCGCTCCTGTGCGTTTTGGTATTGCTGACTCTAAATCTCGCGACAGTAAAATTGTTTGGGGAACTCGAATTTTGGTTTGCCATGATCAAAATTATCGCGATTGTCACCCTAATTGTCACGGGAGGCATCTTAATTGGCGTACATTTCCAATCTCCGGCAGGGCATGTCGCTGCACTTTCTAATGTCTGGAATGATGGCGGTATGTTCCCAATGGGGCTGAGTGGCTTTTTTGCTGGATTCCAGATAGCGATATTTGCTTTTGTCGGCATTGAATTGGTGGGAACCGCCGCCGCGGAAACTAAAAATCCGATGAAATCTTTGCCAAAAGCGATTAATGCCATTCCAATTCGTATCATTACGTTTTATGTTTTGGCGCTGATTGTGATTATGTCGGTCACTCCGTGGCGAGCAATCATTGCGGATAAAAGTCCTTTTGTAGAATTATTTGTTCTGATTGGATTACCTGCTGCCGCCAGTATTGTAAACTTTGTGGTACTGACTTCTGCCGCATCTTCGGCAAATAGTGGTGTTTTTTCTACCAGCCGGATGTTGTTCGGTCTGGCTAAAGAAAGGAATGCACCAAAGCAGTTTAGTCAGCTTTCCCGCCGTTCGGTTCCGGCATCGGGGTTAATTTTTACTTGTTTGTGCCTCTCTTTTGGCGTCATATTGATCTACTTTATTCCTGATGTGATGCGAGTTTTTACTTTGGTAACAACTGTTTCCGCTATTCTGTTTATGTTTATTTGGAGCATGATTTTGTGTTCCTATCTGGCTTATAGGAAACATCGTCCGGCTTTGCATCAGGCTTCGGTGTACAAAATGCCGTTTGGTATTGTGATGTCCTGGGTATGTTTAGCTTTCTTTGCTTTTGTTTTGGTATTGCTTTCTTTGCAACCGGATACTCGTCAAGCTTTGATCGCAACACCCGTTTGGTTCATTATTTTGGTGATTGGGTTTCAGATTGTGAAAAAACGTAAGGCCCGCCTTACTTATTGAATAATAAAAATCCCATAAATTAAATATCAGTGGCCCAAAAATTGGGCCATTTTTTCGTTATGCGGTCATGGGCGTGCCTTGATGGAATCTAAGTTGCCATGTGTTACCCGAAGATAATTGCCAAATTGATGAACGAAGTGCTTGATTGAATGGATTGCCAGCTTGATCCATTTCATAAGATTGATAAGTGAGTAAAGCAATATTTTCATCCAGACGGTTTATAGAGAAGTGATGTGAAAAAATTGGGGAAGTAGTTTTTATTTCTGCTGTTAATTCGTTGAACACGATTTTTTTAGTATAAATATGGCCTGATTTACTGATTTCCAGAAAATCATCGTGTAATACAGTATTAAGCCAATCGGCATGATTTCTTTTCTCGCCATGAAGGCTGACTTCAAGTTGTTTGATAAGTTTAAAAATAGCTAAATTTTCCTGAACCATAGGCACTCCAAAGAAAATAAACCGATATTAAATAACATTATGAACAGGTAAAATTATTATTTTAAATAATTTTTAAAGACTATTTACATTTATTTTTTTATCAGGTAGTTATAAAGGGAGTCAAGTCGAAAAAGAGGTATACATGGAAATTATAATCAGGGCAACTGAGCCTGAAGATGCTGAGCATTATCAACGAATTTATAGTCACCCGGAAGTTTATGCTAATACTTTGCAACGCCCATGTCCTTCGCGTGAAATGTGGAAGGAGCGTTTGAAGTCAATTAAAAATCAAGGCGATATGGAGTTTGTCGCTGAAGTAAATGGCAAGGTTGTGGGGACAATAGGGGTATTTACCCATGCCAATCCAAGGCGAAGACATGCGGTAGGCATCGGTATTGGTGTTGATGCGGCTTATGCAGGGAAAGGTATTGGTTCAAAATTGATGGCGTTCGTGATTGATTATGCGTTCAACTGGTTAGGCTGTATCAGAATTGAATTGGAAGTATTTATTGATAATGAAAAAGCAATAGCCTTGTACAAAAAATTTGGGTTCGAAGTAGAAGGTATTCGGCGTATGCAGTCATTAAGAAATGGTCAATATTGTGATGTTATGGGAATGGCTTTAATTAACAGCAGATTTGAGTGATATTATTATTGAAAATAATAAACCCGATAGAGAAAGCTTTTGTTTTTGATCGTTTTTTATCTATTTGGTGTATGGGGTTTAATTTATTAATATAAAAAATCCATTTATAATAAGATAAGAAAATTTAACTCTGAATAAATTAAATAATCGTATTAATATAATATCAGTGAATTCCAAATATTTTTATTAGTTATTATAAGAGGTATATATGGAAATTATAATCAGGGCGACTGAACCTGAAGATGCTGAACATTATCAACGAATTTATAGTCATCCGAATGTTTACCCCAATACTTTGCAACGTCCATGCCCTTCACATGATATGTGGAGAGAACGTTTAAAGTTAAATAAGATGCGAGGAGATATTGATTTTGTCGCAGAAGTAGATGGTAAAGCTGTGGGATCATTAGGGTTATTTACCTATGCGAACCCAAGGCGCAGGCATGCGGTGGGCATTGGTATTGGGGTTGATGCGGATTACTCAGGCAAAGGGGTTGGTTCAAAGATGATGGCATTTGCTATTGATTACGCATTTAACTGGTTAGGTTGTATCAGAATTGAGTTGGGAGTTTTTGCTGATAATGAAAAGGCAATTGCATTATATAAAAAATTTGGATTTGAAAAGGAAGGTATACGGCGTATGGAATCACTCAGAAATGGTCAATACTGCGATCTCATGGAGATGGCTTTGCTAAAAAAACGGTGTGTATAATGCTTGTCGCATTTATGATAAAAATTAGATAGGGGAAGCATTGAATTTGATTGCTTCCTTTTATCCCAATCATTTTAATGGCACTGTTTGGTTGATTTTCAGACTGGAAAAACCCGCCTGAACGTTAGGTTATAACGAACATTATCTTGCAGTGGCCAAGGAGTAACTCCATCTTTTAGTGGCAGTATTCCATGATAACGAAGCCGAGAACTTCCTCCCCATACGATAATATCGCCGTGAGTCAGCAGAACACGTTGGCATGGGTATTCACGTTGCAATCCACCAAATAGAAAGGTAGCCGGCAATCCTAAAGAAACAGATACAATGGGTTGAGAAAGGTCTATTTCGTTTTTATCTTGGTGTAAATTTAAACGTGAACCAGGATGGTAGCGATTGATTAGGCAGGCATCTGGGATGAAATCAGTAAATCCTGCTTGACTGGCGGCTTTTTGAGCGAGTTGCTGGAATATTTCTGGCATCTTTGGCCATTTTTGGCCGGAAAGGGGATCATTTTCTGTATAGCGATATCCTTGTTTATCACTTATCCAACCAAGCTGACCACAGTTGGTCATACTGACTGACATCATGTGTCCACTTGGCGTCATGAAATAGCGAAAAGGTGCATTTTCAGCAATATCCATGATGTTCTGCAACAATATTGGTGCCTTGCTATAAGCAAAACCTCGTAGAATAATCGCATCTTTTGCCAGCGGTTCTTTCCATTGGCGAATAATGTTGTCATCGTCTGCGAATAAATCTTTTATCATTATTGTCACCGTGCATCGTGAAAAATACCCTTGCCAAAATTGTGTCATGGCATATGAGTATGGGTGCGAAATAATTTATTTCTCGGATATAGAGCTACCAGAGAATCGCATTCATTGGCTGTTAGAATTTGGCTCTGATGAATATAACCGAAAGTATTTAACTGTTCGATAGTGTCCTCAGGCACTGGCAACGGCACGTACAGCTTTGGGGGAACCGATGCGTTTGGCAATGTCGGTATAACTGACGGTTGTACCCACCGGAATTTCTCGCAATGCTAACCAGATGCGTTGTTGTAAGTTTGTTTGATCGCGCACAGTTCTACGAAGCACGATTTGATGTGCCGAACTGAAAGGATCATTCACATTTAGCCGTCTGATATCCTCCTTTTTTGGTAATCCCGATGGCATAGAGGCAAAACCGGAGCAATTTGCCGACGCGGAGGGCATTCTCTCCTATGTGGATATTCGGCTACCAGAGCATCGCACGATACAAGGCCGCGAAACGTTGTCAAAATGGATACAAATTTTTCCTGCGGCAAAAGCGTGGTCACGAGCCACTCAGCCAGGCACACCAATGGATGATGTCTTGCATGGGGCATACTTTTCCGTGTGATTTAGCGAAATCGTATTGTATAGCTATTAGCTATACAACCTGTTATACTATTTGTATATCCATTTGCCACATAGGTGATTTATGAGAACACAACCGAAAGAAACCCCGATTAATATACGGGCAAAAGCATTTCAGCGGGAGCTTATTGACCACGCAGCAAGTCTGAATTCAAAGACGCGGACGGATTTTATCTTGGATGCAGCGTGTCGCGCAGCCGAAGAGTCCATACTCGAACAGCGTCACTTTTTCGTTGACGACGAAAAATATCAAGCGTTCATGCAGATGTTGGAGAAACCGCTTTCTGAGAATGCGGGCTTTAAAAAACTGATGGAGTATAAAGCACCTTGGGAATAAGCGCACCGGAATTACTAACAGCTGAACATAATCTCAATGATTTTTATTGTCAGCATGAAACATTAAATGAGTGGCTTTCGCGCCGGGATTTAAAAAATAATAAGCTCGGAGCGAGCCGTACATTCGTTATTTGTAAGGAGGGTACAAAAGACGTTATCGGTTATTATTGTTTAAGCGCGGGTTCAATTAATCATATTGAATCAACCCCCGCGCTTAAACGTAATATGCCTAATCCAATCCCTGTCGTGCTACTCGGTCGTTTAGCGGTCGATGTAACGTATCAGGGAAAAAAGTTAGACGCATTACTTCTTCAGGATGCTTGGAAGCGTGTTGCTAGCACAGCAGAACAAGTCGGCATTTCCGCAATCATCGTCCACGTCCTTGATGAGAACGCTCGTGCGTTCTATACCCGTCTTGGTTTTACCCAATCACCGTTGGAGCCTTATACGTTGATGTTGCCATTAGGCGAATCCAAGAGCAAAACCTCGTAGAATAATCGCATCTTCTGCCAGCGGTTCTTTGTATTGGCGAATAATGTTGTCATCGTCTGCGAATAAATCTTTTATCATTATTGTCACCGTGCATCGTGAAAAATACCCTTGCCAAAATTGTGTCGTGTCATATGAATATGGATACGAAATAATTTATTTCTCGGATATAGAGCTACCAGAGAATCGCATTTATTGGCTGTTAGAATTTGGCTCTGATGAATATGACCGAAAGTATTTAACTGTTCGATAGTGTCCTCCCAGTTTATATTCATCAGGCGATGGGATAGATCAAGTTGATATACGATATCAATTGTTACCTTCATCGTGTTTTTTCCTCTCGATTTAATAACTCACGTTTACGTTCAATTCCCCAACGATACCCAGATAAAGCACCATCATTTCTGACCACGCGATGGCATGGAATAGCAACTGCCAACATATTGGCTGCACAGGCACTGGCAACGGCACGTACAGCTTTGGGGGAACCGATGCGTTTGGCAATGTCGGTATAACTGACGGTTGTACCCACCGGAATTTCTCGCAATGCTAACCAGACGCGTTGTTGAAATGCTGTGCCACAAATATCCAATGGTAATTTCAATTCTGTTTCTGGGGTTTCGACGAAGCCGACAACTTGTGCAATGAGTTGCTCAAACTGGGGATCTCCACCGATAAATTCCGCCTGAGGGAATTTATCCTGTAGATCCTGAAGGAGTTTGTTTGGATCATCTCCCAGTAAAATGGCACAAATACCTTTCTGACTTTGCGCTACTAAGATGTGGCCTAATGTACAAATTCCTAACGCAAAGTGAATTTGCATCCCTTTACCGCCGGCACGCCAGACAGTGGGTGTCATACCTAATAAATTGGATGAGATTTCATAAAACCGGCTGCTGGAATTAAATCCGGCATCGAAAATAGCTTCAGTGACACTGTTATTTTGTTGTAAATTATCCCGTAAACGCTGACTACGATGGGCATTTGCGTAGGATTTTGGCGTTAATCCTGTTTTCGCTTTGAATAATCGATGAAAATGAAATGTGCTCATTCCCACATGGTTAGCGAGATGTTCCAGTGTGATATGCCCTTCATTTTGTTCAATATAGCGACATGCTTTTGCAATCTTGGCAAGATAATTGGCTTCCAACTCAGGCTGATTACTACGTTGGCGTTTACTTGGTCGGTAACCTTGCTGTTGGGCTTCATTTTCGTTGTCGAAAAATATCACATTTTCCCGTTTTGGAAGGCGTGCGGTACTGGATGGCAAACAATATATTCCCGTAGTACGCACGGCATATACAAAATGGCTGTCAGCATCCTTATTGCGTTCAATGATGGCCTGCCAACGTTTCTCATCAGTTTTCCATAAATTTTTTTTACTCATATAGATCACCTGTGAGGATTTATTTATCAATTCTGAAATACTGACATATTGGTAGAAGATTGTTAAAAAGACACTCCGTCTTTTGCTTTTTTAATTTTTAAAGAAGTTAATGCCAGTTTGTCCTGAAAGCTTATCTCTATTCTGAAAAACGATATCAGCCAAAAAATCGGCGACTTTCCGTATCCTCGGCGAGTGAGCTAAATCAGACTGAATCACAAGCCAGATAGGTCTATCTATACCCAAGTCACGCGAAACACAGATAAGCCCGGTATTACAGGCCGCAATATGGGGTAATACAGCTAATCCAAGCCCTTCACTCGCTGCTGTAATCTGAGTAAAAATTGATGTTGTTGAAATTGAAAGTGGACGACCTTTTAGAGCTTGCTTAAGCCAGCTAACAGAAGGAAGTTGTGAGTGTTCACCTGTCCAGCCAATAAAGCTAGCATTGTCATATTCACCGTGAAATAGGCCAGAAGCGCAGGTTGCCAAATAATCTGTACTTCCATAAAGGCCAAATCCCAACGTTCCCAGTCGACGAACATTAACATGACCTTGTTCCGGTCTGATGATGCGGAGTGCTAAGTCAGCATCGCGGCGGTGGAGATTAACAGAGTAGATATCGGTTGTGATTTCCAGTGCCAATTTTGGATGATTTTTTTGTAAGGTGGATAAGCCCGGTAAAATTAAATAATTGGCTAACGTCTCCAGCGTCGCAAGTCGTACTGTTCCCGCAATGGCAGCTCGTATATCGGCTTCAAATAGAAATGAGCTTGCTGCCATTTCCATAGCCTCAGCCTTTTCTAATAGCTTTGCGCCATCTTCTGTTAACCGATACCCCGCCTGATGTCGCAAAAATAAAGGCATCCCGAAAGTGGATTCCAGTCGTTCGATTTTTCGCGATACAGTTGCCACACCGATACCAAGGGTATCTGCTGCCTTACTGATAGTGCCCATTCGTGTGACTGTTAAAAATACTCGAATATCATCCCAAATAAGTGTTTGCACGATGTGATTTCCATTAATGAAAAATTGATTACCAATATTGTCTAAATATTTCAAATTTGAAAGATGCCACAATGATTTTGCCAAAAGTGGCCCAGTTTAATGGGTGAAGAGATCGAAAAATTAAGGTAATGGATATGAGAACAACATCACAGATCGCGGTTATGCTAACGTTAATTGCAACATTCTTTTGGGGATCAAATTTTCAGGTAACTAAATTGGCTCTTGTGAGCCTGCCTCCGTGGACAGCTTCTGTTGAGCGCTTTTTCTTTGCGGTCATCTGTATTTTCATTTTCTTGGCATGGAAAGAAGGAATTCATGGCAAGGTTTTGAAACAAAACTGGCGAGAATTTATTATCCTTGGGGCGATTGGCGTCGCAGGATTCAATGGTGCTTTTTTTGTTGGTCTTCAAAGCGCAAGTCCGATCACGGCTGCGTTGATAGTTGCTACGACGCCTATTTCTGCCAATATTCTTGAAGCCATTATATACCGTCAGTTACCTGAGTTTATGCGTATAGTAGGCATGGCGATTAGCTTGTTAGGCGTTGCTTTAGTCATTACCAATGGTCAGTTGATTTTAGATGGTAAAATTCAGGTGGCAACCGGCGATATGATCATTTTTATCGGGAGCCTTGGTTGGGCGATGTATACAGTAGGGATACGGAAGTTTATTAAAAATGCGACACCATTGGAGACGACCAGTTGGACGATGTTTTTTGGTGCAATTATGTTAGCTTTTATTGCATTTTTTGTTGAGTCACCCATCCCTGCATTATCATCTGGAACGTTTGAAAGCCATTTGGCCTGTATTTATATCGGCATTGGCGGATCCACAATTGCTTATCTTTTTTGGAATATGGGGGTTGCAATTCGTGGAGCAGGAAAGACGGCGATATTTTTCAATTTCGTTCCAATTTTTGCACTTATTATCCAGGTGATTATGGGCAACATGCCCAATTTGGCACAAATGGTTGGTATCGTTATCACTATCGTGGGTGTATTGTTAGGGCAGGGAGTAATCTACCTGTTTTTAGTTGAAATCCGAAGACGCGCCCACCATTTTTTCGCGCGTTATCAATAAAAGGAAAATGAATACCCGCTATCGAAATATCTTGAAAGTGTTCGGGCGTCCAGAAACCAAACATCTTCAAAGATGTCCTGCAATTTTTATTGCCACGAAAATATTATCTATGTTTGTTTGAGCAGATAACTGTGAGTAAATATCTTTCTTACTGATATGTAAATCCACTAGTCATTTTGTTTTTTATTAAATAAATTAATGTTATTGGTGTTGGTTTGGTAAAGTCTGCTGAGGATTTTTCGAAAAAATTTTTTCTGGGGTAAAATTATTGGCTAGGGCGGGTGGAAAATGCCAGCCGCTTACCTTTTAGAGCAAAAATAGCTGCTTGCCCACGGGCTGAGCCAGCATTAACACCAATGAAATATTGTTGTTCCATGCGATACCTCTTTATTTTTAAGTGGCACCAGTATTCAGCGTAATTGGAAATATCTGACGGATAATCATTGATAAAAATAAAAACTAAGTTAATAAGATAAATTATCTGCATTACTGTTATAATCAATAACCCGATAACCCGATTTTCCACCTGTTCTTATGAAATCGAAGATAACACTTTCTGAGCCTGAACGAATTACATTGCAACAACT
>NZ_NKHR01000110.1:0-677 GCF_014467285.1 Xenorhabdus sp. PB62.4
AGCACTAACTGTGCTGATTCCAATTTAAATTCGGGGCTGAAACTTCTTTTCATTATGTCACCTGTTGAATTATCGAAGTGAGAATATCACCTCTATAACGGTGACCAAAATCATTGAACCACATCAAGTTGGTTATGGTTAGCGGTGATGGCAGGTTGCCCCCTGCCATCACCGCGTTCTCTCTTCGCTTATTCCTTACTGCTCTCTATCCCACCAAAAGATCCGACAGAAAATTACTCAGTACAAGAACACGTTGAGAATGGGAAACGTAATACGCAATTAATTTCTACAACTAAAAAAGAAAGCACTGCTGATTTCTATAATAAAAATGGTAAGGTCAAGGTTGATTTATCTAAGATACCAGATGAGCAAGTTATTGATATTAGTAGAGGGTAGGGATTAAAAGGAAAAGCGTTCCGTTACGCCCGTAAGGATCAAGAGGTTCTCCTTACGAATGATATTCCTTCTGGAGCATACAAGGTTATTGAATGAATAATGATCTTTATTTACGTCTTGATTCTATATTTAAAGAACTAGATGATTTTTATACTATACGCACTTAACTTGAAGATGCAGGTCTTAGAATCTGAAAGTTATCAGTCAGTCGGGTAGTCAACTCTTTCGCTTTTTCTGGCAAGGTAATATGAAAAAAGCGGCGAAGTGCTTCACGGAACGTT
>NZ_NKHR01000111.1:0-669 GCF_014467285.1 Xenorhabdus sp. PB62.4
GGGTGGTGCCCATCGGCGAGCGGGCGCTGGGCTGGCTGACACGCTATCTGGTGCAGGTCCGGCCACAGTTAGCGGCGCACTATGACAGCGGTTACCTGTTTATCTCGCAAAAGGGCAGGCCGCTCAGCCTGGGGCACCTGACCCAAATCGCAGGCAAGGCCATCCGCCATCAGGCGCAGCTTGACAAGCCGGGCGCCTGTCACCTGTTCCGGCATTCAATGGCGACGCAGATGCTGGACAACGGCGCGGATATCCGCCATATCCAGGCCATGCTGGGGCATGAGAAACTCAACACCACCCAGGTGTATACGCGGGTCGCCATCAAACAGCTCAGGCAGGTGCACAGCCAGACCCATCCGGCCGAGCGGGTGCCCCAGACCCAACCAGACGCAGACAACCATACCGAACCGCCAAAGAGCAGCTCAGGCGGTGCCAGCGGAGAACCTGACACAGACCCGAAACCACAGCGTACCGGACAGCCCGATAATCCCCGTTGAGTTCGCGGGGGTGCGGGGCAGGGGCAGACCGTGGCCGGACTGCCCGGAAGCAGCGGTGCCGGCGGGGGTAAATGGGCAATGGGCCGCGGCGGCCACGGTGTCCCCAATCACTGTGTGCCGGCTGCCCAAAGCCCATTTAACATAATGCAGGGAGATTATGCGAAATTCGCCG
>NZ_NKHR01000112.1:0-659 GCF_014467285.1 Xenorhabdus sp. PB62.4
CAGGGAATGACGCCGGTGGGCAAGGCACTGACGCCCGAACAACGCCAGATACAGGCATTAGAAAAACAGGTGAGACGCCTGGAAATGGAAAAAGCGATCCTAAAGCAGGCGGCCGTGCTGATGAGCGAGATGCGCAGTGGCGCTATGCGTTGATCACACGGCTGAGCACCCAATGGCCGGTTACCGCATTATGTCAGATGCTTCAGGTGTCACGCAGTGCCTATTATGACTGGCGACAACGCCCTGTCGACACGGAACGTCTGCAGTTGCGCGTCCGGGTTCGTGAACGGTATAACCAAAGTCGGGGTGCGATAGGCAGTCGCACATTGAGCCGCCTGCTGACCAATGAAGGCTGGCCAATTGGTCGCTGGAAAGCCAGACGGTTAATGCAGGAATGCGGTCTGCAAAGCCGTCAACCGGGGGCTCACCGTTATCGTCCGGCCGGAGAAGAGTTTGTCGCTTCCCCGAATCTTTTGCGACAACATTTTGCCCCGGAATGCCCGAATACCTACTGGTGCGGAGACATCACGTACGTTCGCATAAAAGAGGGATGGTGCTATCTGGCTGTGGTCACGGATTTATTTTCCCGCCGGGTGGTGGGGACGGCCATTGGTTCTTCGCCTGATGCTGAGCTGGTCTGCCGGGCACTGAACAATGCA
>NZ_NKHR01000113.1:0-638 GCF_014467285.1 Xenorhabdus sp. PB62.4
CGGTGCTCATTGCGGATGTCCAAAACTTTCCCGATGACTATCAATGGGAAAGAGCAAAACGTTTAGGTGTCTCACAATCGGCTATTCATTACGCCTTGAAACGGCTTCGGATCACCCATAAAAAAAACATTAAAACACCCTCGCGCTGATCTTTAGGCGCGCCAGGCATTTATCGAGCGCATCAGCGACTATGAACGGACGGGCAGGCCGACTGTGTATTTGGATGAAAGTGGTTTTGCTCAATCGATGCCACGTCAACATGGCTATTCGGAAAAAGGGTTACGCTGTTTTGGTACGCATGATTGGCACGCAAAAGGCCGTATTAACGTCATTGGTGCCATTATTGAAAATACCTTCGTCACCTTAAGCTTGTTTACCGAGAATATTAATGCCGATGTTTTTTATGCGTGGATGACGCAAGATTGGCTGCCAAAGCTTCCACACGGAGCCGTGATAGTGATGGACAATGCACCTTTCTATAAACGGAATGACACGACACAAGCGATAGCAGACAGCAGATGTCAACTGGAATGGCTTCCCGCTTATAGTCCGGATTTGAACCCGATAGAACACAAATGGGGCGGAGCAAAAGCGGTAAGGAGGCAAAAAAGATGTTCAGTTGATGAGTTGTTTACGGA
>NZ_NKHR01000114.1:0-638 GCF_014467285.1 Xenorhabdus sp. PB62.4
GCAGGCCTTTAATGGCACATTAACCCCTGAAGCCTTGGAAAAGAAATTAATTGAAGCGGGTTATTTGTATATTCCTCGACCGTTCAATACCGGGGCGGAATCGGCGGTTTGGGTTGCCCGTCAGGGCTATACCGATTACAGCGGGGCGGAGGCATTTTATCGTCCGTTGGCCCAGCGCGCTACGGTGCAGATTGGGAAAACTGCCATTGATTGGGATACCCATTACTGTGCCGTCATTCGCATGCAGGATGCCGCCGGCCTGTACACGAATGCCACCTATGATTACCGTTTCCTGACACCGGTTCAGATAACGGATGCGAATGACAACCAGCAACACATCACCCTGAATGCGCTGGGGCAAGTGTCATCCAGCCGGTTCTGGGGGACAGAGGCAGGCACTCCGCAGGGTTACACCCCGCCTGAAAAGCGCCCATTTACACCGCCATCCTCAGTGGCGGAAGCCCTCGACTTGAAACCGGATCTTCCGGTCGCCAACTGCATGGTCTATGCACCGCTGAGTTGGATGCCGTTGGCGCACACCTATCAGGAATATATAGCCGGCTTTACGAGGCAGGCACTGCTTGACGCGGGAGTAGTGACGGAAGATAAACGGGTTTGTGCGCTGGGTTTCCGTCGCT
>NZ_NKHR01000115.1:0-628 GCF_014467285.1 Xenorhabdus sp. PB62.4
ATGGCGCCCAATATATGCAGTGGGGCGTTTACCGTATCCGCCTCAATACCTTGTTTGCCCGTCAGTTAGTGGAGCGTGCCACAACCGGAATCGATACGATCCTCAGTATGGAAACCCAAAATATTCAAGAGCCGCAACTCGGCAAGGGTTTTTATGTGACGTTTAAAATCCCTCCCTATAACCCATCGCTTCATGGCAATGAGCGTTGGTTTAAACTCCATATCAAACATGTCGTTGATAATAATTCACATATTATTTATTCAGGCCAGTTTGGAGATATAAGCCTTAACATCACCTTATTTATTCCTCTTGATGAGTCCCCATTAAATAAAGATTATCATGCCAAGGTTTATATGACCTTTAAAAAATCACCATTAGATGTTGATTGGAAAGGGCCACACTTTGTTATGGATAACAAAGGGATTATCACGATAAATCCGAAGTCCGTTTTAACGGATTTCGAAGATATCAATATTCTGAAGGACATATATTCCGAGCCCATGGATTTCAGCGGCGCCAACGCCCTCTATTTCTGGGAACTGTTCTACTACACCCCTATGCTGGTAGCGCAACGCTTACTGCATGAACAGAGCTTTGATGAGACCCACCGTTGGCTGAAATATGTCTG
>NZ_NKHR01000116.1:0-603 GCF_014467285.1 Xenorhabdus sp. PB62.4
ATGCGGATGGGGTTGTCTACACCTTCCATACGCCGGATGAAAACGTGTTCTCGGTTAACCTGCATGCCGGGCATTATCTGCTGTTTGGCACGTTAACAGGCGGATTACACCTGTTTGATCGTCAGACACAATTAACGCAGAGTTTTGAACAGCCGGCAGGTGATAAACGGTTATTGTCTGCGATCCGTGACCGTCACAATAACCAAATCACCTTCCATTATGATGATCCCTTTGGAGAGCAACAATACCGGCTGTCACAGGTTATCCATTCCGATGGTTATCGCTTATTACTGGACTACGACCAGAACCGGTTGGCTTCTGTCGAGTACCTGACTGAAGAACTGCGCCAGACGCTGGTCACCTGTCAGTACAACGCACAAAATTACCTGTCAGAATGCCATTCATTTCAGTTCAGTCACCTGTGGCACGAATATGATCCCCGTGGCTATATGACCCGCTGGCATGACACGGATTCGACGGATGTGTCGATGGGGTATGACAACCGGGGGCGGGTGGTCTCGGTCAATACCCCACAAGGCTACTGGCAGGATCGTTTTTTGTATGATGACGTCAACCAAGTCACTACCTATCTGGATGCAGAAG
>NZ_NKHR01000117.1:0-601 GCF_014467285.1 Xenorhabdus sp. PB62.4
GTGATAAGGAAACAGGGTGCGGATGACATCATGGCGCGGACAAATGAGTCCATAATGACGCCGGATATATGGGCGCAAACCGTATCAATTCATGCTTGCATAACCGGGGACGTCCATATATGGTCAAGAACTTTCGGACACATTTCTAGCCTCTTCCCACTGTCGTTCGTATTCAGCCGGAGAAATTCCCCCATTAAAGCTATGAGGACGGATGTCGTTGTAATACCCGCCCAAATAGTCGGTGATATCCCTCATTGCCTCATGAATGTCCCGATAGACTTCTGGCGGGATCCATTCACTTTTCAAACTCCGGAATACCCGTTCCATGGGGGAATTATCGTAGCAGTTGCCCTTGCGGCTCATGCTTTGGATAATTTTATTTTGCCAGAGTAAGCGGCGAAACTTTTTACTCCTGTATTGACTGCCTTGGTCTGAATGAAAAACCAGCCGTCCTTCACGATGGCGCGTTTCCAATGCATTGTTCAGTGCCCGGCAGACCAGCTCAGCATCAGGCGAAGAACCAATGGCCGTCCCCACCACCCGGCGGGAAAATAAATCCGTGACCACAGCCAGATAGCACCATCCCTCTTTTATGCGAACG
>NZ_NKHR01000118.1:0-598 GCF_014467285.1 Xenorhabdus sp. PB62.4
TGGGTTGCAAAAGAAGTCGGTAGCTTAACCTGCGGGAGGGCGCTGACCACTTTGTGATTCATGACTGGGGTGAAGTCGTAACAAGGTAACCGTAGGGGAACCTGCGGTTGGATCACCTCCTTAACCTGAGATAGTAAATGTTGTTGAGTGCTCACACAGATTGTCTGATAAAGAAAGAGACGGTATCGGTCTAGGCTTGTAGCTCAGGTGGTTAGAGCGCACCCCTGATAAGGGTGAGGTCGGTGGTTCAAGTCCACTCAGGCCTACCAATTTCGCTTGCCCCGGGCGGTTAAGCAAATAGGCGGCAACAGACTGATAACGGAATCAATGGGGCTATAGCTCAGCTGGGAGAGCGCCTGCCTTGCACGCAGGAGGTCAGCGGTTCGATCCCGCTTAGCTCCACCATTGTCTCTTTTATACCATGATACGATTTCAGAATGTACCGGATAACTCCGGTATCTTGTGAAATCATGCTCTTTAACAATCTGGAACAAGCTGAAAATTTGAAACAATCAGTGTTATTGAAACATGGCATTGATGAGTCTCTCAATACTCCAGTCCGAAGACACCTTCGGGTTGTGAGGTTAAGCGAATAAGC
>NZ_NKHR01000119.1:0-592 GCF_014467285.1 Xenorhabdus sp. PB62.4
TTAGTGATCAAGGTAAAGCATGGCTAAAGTTGACGTCTATTGTCGTTATTGTCACAAATCAGAACAGGTCAAAGGGCATGGAAAAGGAAATGGAGGACATCAGCGTTATCGCTGTTATGCCTGCTGCAAGGTTTTTCAGTTGGAATACACCTACCAAGCCTGCAAACCCGGCGTTAAAGGGCAGATTGTCGACATAGCGATGAATAACGGGGGAATTCGTGACACCGCTCGGATCCTGAAAGTCGCCACCGCCACCGTCATGAAAACGTTAAAAACCTCACGCCCCGAAACGTAACGACGCAGCCCCTTGCTGGAAATAACATTCAGCTTATCGGTGAAATAGATGAGCAATGGTCGTTTGTGGGGAACAAGAAAAATCAACGCTGGCTTTGGTATGCTTGGGAGCCCCGCTTAAAACGAATAGTGGCTCATGTTTTTGGCGATCGCAGTAGAAAAACGTTAGACAAGCTGCTTGCCCTCTTATCACCCTTTAATATTCGATTTTATTGTACGGATAATTATGGGGTTTATGACAATCTTCCAGAAGAGAGCCATCTTACTGGAAAGACGTTCACCCAACGCATAGAGAGAA
>NZ_NKHR01000012.1:0-126756 GCF_014467285.1 Xenorhabdus sp. PB62.4
GGGTGGTGCCCATCGGCGAGCGGGCGCTGGGCTGGCTGACACGCTATCTGGTGCAGGTCCGGCCACAGTTAGCGGCGCACTATGACAGCGGTTACCTGTTTATCTCGCAAAAGGGCAGGCCGCTCAGTCTGGGGCACCTGACCCAAATCGCCGGCAAGGCCATCCGCCATCAGGCGCAGCTTGACAAGCCGGGCGCCTGTCACCTGTTCCGGCATTCAATGGCGACGCAGATGCTGGACAACGGGGCGGATATCCGCCATATCCAGGCCATGCTGGGGCATGAGAAACTCAACACCACCCAGGTGTATACGCGGGTCGCCATCAAACAGCTCAGGCAGGTGCACAGCCAGACCCATCCTGCCGAGCGGGTGCCCCAGACCCAACCGGACGCAGACAACCATACCGAACCGCTAAAGAGCAGCTCAGGCGGTGCCAGCGGAGAACCTGACACAGACCCGAAACCACAGCGTACCGGACAGCCCGATAATCCCCGTTGAGTTCGCGGGGGTGCGGGGCAGGGGCAGACCGTGGCCGGACTGCCCGGAAGCAGCGGTGCCGGCGGGGGTAAATGGGCAATGGGCCGCGGCGGCCACGGTGTCCCCAATCACTGTGTGCCGGCTGCCCAAAGCCCATTTAACATAATGCAGGGAGATTATGCGAAATTCGCCGGGCGGCCCTGCCGTCCCGCCCAGCCCCAAAGAGCGGCTCACATCGCCTAATCTGCATTATGTCTGGCGCCCCCGCGGTTCGGCCTCGCGGGGTGTGGCGCACAAGGCTGCGCCTTCTGCTGTCAGCACCGGCGCCTATGCCTGCCCAAAACCGCGCCGAACCGGAACACCGTGCCACATCCGGCATCTCACCTGCGCCTTCATTAGCTGCCTGACCTGGCCCAGGCTAACAACGCTGTAGGCAGGTCGGCCTGCGGCCTCCGCGTTTACCTCCCCCGCCCCAACCCTGCTGCATTGTCTGCGCGCGGCTCGCAGTCGCTGCGCTCCTCGCTCGTTGCCGTGCTCGCCATCTCCGCCCCCGTGCAGCCCCCGCAGGGGGCTTCCCTTGTAAACAGGGTGCGGTCATGCAAAACCGTGCCCGGTCTGAAACATCGGTGCTCCCGAGCGTCGCAGGGCGCCGCTTGCAGGCTCTGTGCCGCCCGCACCCGCAGAACGGCCGCCCGCCGCCCGGCAAGCCGGGCAGCGTTCGCCCGTTGCCGTGAAAAACCTCACAAAATCAGGCTGTCCAGCCCATCACAAAGAAAAAGGGGCGCTATACTGCACAACGGCCTGCGATGGTAACAGGGCAAAAACGCACCGGGGCAAACGGGTTAAATAGCCCAAAAGTGCACATCGGCATTTTAGGTTCGCGGGAATGGGCGGAACGGGTAAAAGCGGTTCTTTAATAAGCTGATAATCAAGGAAAAAATCGCTTAAAACCGTATGACCGTGCCGGAATCGTCCCTAAGACCCCATCGGGCTGCTGGGGGGATTTAATCCGTACGGATACGTTCATAATCCGACAAATTGGCTCGATCCACTAGGATTGGCTCCCTGTTGGCTTGACAATCATGAAAAGGCAGGAGGACATGTTCTATCTAGACATGTTTACCAAAATATTACTTCACAGACTGGACTGACTGATAGAGATTTATTAAGTCGTTTAGCAGCGAATACAAAGATTACTGGTGCAAGTCGCTTTAATAGCATTCAGGATGCTGAAAGCGTAATATCACAAGCATTAAAAAGTGATCGGTATCAGATTAGATCTTGGGCAAATACTGCAATTGCGGGTGACAGACGTGTTGTAGATTATAATGGTCCTATCAATATTGGTCGATATGCAGCTAAAGGAAGCACTACTCTTGCGCAAGTTATAGATGTTACAAATGTGAGGGTTGTTCTGGTAAGTAAAGGTTATGGCAAGTATTACATATTAACTGCGTTTCCGAGGTAATAGAGTTATATGATTTTTCGAGAGAAATACAAAAATTTATACAATTTTATTGGCGCATGGTTTCCCGATGCAGATTTTGAAGATCTAACTGATAAGGAGATAGTACTTTCTTACAAAGGGGTTTCTAGTAAAGAAACTATTGAGGGCTGTTTAAATGACATCTCTTTCTTGATAAAAGGATCAAATTTTCCATTAGATGAGATCAGAGAAATTACAAATATTTATTTTGAAGATAAAAATGATTGTATAACTTGGTTAATTGGAATTAAAAATAACTTAGAGAACTAATATCAGGTTATTTAATGCAAAGCAGGGAAATTTTTTGACCCTGCTTACATTATTTATGCTTCTTCTTGTTGCAAGATATCAAAAGTTACTCTGTCTTATCCCCAAACTCACAAAGATCTTCAATAATACAAGATCCACAACGAGGCTTACGGGCAATACAAGTATAACGGCCATGTAAAATCAGCCAATGATGGCAATCAACTTTGAATTCATCGGGCACCACTTTTAATAAATTCTTTTCCACTTCATCCACATTTTTGCCGGGCGCAAATTTCGTTCGATTGCTGACGCGAAAAATATGGGTATCAACGGCAATGGTCGGCCAGCCAAAAGCGGTGTTCAGCACAACATTAGCCGTTTTTCGCCCAACCCCCGGCAGCGCTTCCAGCGCTGCGCGATCTTCCGGTACTTCACCTTTATGTTTTTCCAGCAAAATCCGGCAGGTTTTAATCACATTTTCCGCTTTGGTGTTATATAACCCGATGGTTTTTATATACTCCTTTAAGCCATCAACCCCCAAATCAAGGATTGCTTGTGGCGTATTGGCAACAGGGTATAATTTTGCCGTTGCCTTATTGACGCTGACATCCGTAGCCTGTGCAGACAGTAAAACGGAGATCAGCAATTCAAAAGGGGAATTGAAAACCAACTCAGTAGTGGGGTGTGGATTGTGATACCGTAAGCGGGTGAGTATCTCAACCCTTTTTTGTTGATTCATATCTGATTGCACCTTCAGCTTCTTGTGATATGGCTTCCACAGCCTTTTTCTATATTGTTTTTTTCTATATAGCATTGGCGTTCTTTGTTTTCTGTCCGGCTCTTCATGCGTTCATCAATGAGATATTTTCCGGCCAGCATTAAGCCTAGCCCAATAAATGCACCGGGTGGCAGGATGGCAAGCAGAAAAGGGGAATCCATATGGAGAATTTCAATTCGCAGTGATTTCGCCCAACTGCCTAGCAGCAAATCCGCGCCATCAAACAATGTGCCATTACCCAGAATTTCACGTATCGCACCTAGCACGAACAGGGCAAAGGTTGCACCGAACCCCATCGCAAGGCCATCGATCATGGAATGGTAGATTGAATTTTTTGATGCGTAGGCTTCTGCACGGCCAATGACAATGCAGTTTGTCACAATCAAAGGGATAAAAATTCCCAATGATTCATATAACCCGAAGGCAAAGGCATTGATGAGCATCTGAACGGCACTGACGACAGAGGCAATAATCATCACGTAAATTGGGATACGAATTTCATGGGGAACCCAACGACGCAAAGCGGATACAGCAATGTTGGTGCTCAATAAAACCAGTGTAGTGGCTAAACCTAGTCCCAAGGCATTGGTTGCAGTAGAGGAAACCGCCAATAGAGGGCAAAGCCCTAAAAGTTGCACTAATGCGGAGTTGTTTTTCCATAGCCCCTGAATAAATAGGTTTTTGGTTTCACTCATAATTATTCCTCTCCACAGGTTGGAAGCGAAGAAAGTTGTGCAGGAACCGTCTCCAGATAAAGGGCAGTCCGTTTAACCGCGTTGACGACAGCACGTGGGGTAATGGTTGCGCCGGTAAATTGATCAAATTCCCCACCATCTTTTTTGACTGCCCAATTGTGATCGTCTTTTGACATCACTTTTTTGCCAGAGAATGTATCAATCCAATCGGAAATTCGGGTTTCAATTTTATCGCCCAATCCCGGTGTTTCATGGTGTTCAGTCACCCGAACGCCTAACACTTTGCCGGAAAAATCAGCGCCGACCAGTAACTGAATGGCGCCTGAATAGCCATCCGGTGCGGTACTTTCCAGTGCTGCTGCAACCGGAGCGCCATTTTTACGGGCGAGATAGAGGTGATGAGGCTGGGTATTACCCAGTGCCTTGTCTACCACCAAATAGCATTCCTCCTGCATTTTATTGTCATATAAAGCAGGGGGAACAATCTGATCCAGCAATACCTTGTGTTGTAACGCTGCTTGTTCTGCAATCCGGTCTTTTGTTAATGAATAAACAATCGCGGTTAAGCCGGTCGTGCAGGCGGCAAAAATGGCAAGGATAATACCGTGACGCCGCATCGTTTCTAACATAGCAATCTCCTTATTTATGACCGTAAGCACGAGGTTGTGTGTAATGGTCTATCAGCGGCACGCAGATATTTGCCAATAATACGGCAAATGCCACGGCATCCGGATAACCGCCATAAACGCGAATCACCCAAATTAGCACCCCAATCATGGCACCATAAATCAAGCGGCCTTTTGGCGTTGTTGATGCACTGACCGGATCGGTTGCAATAAAAAAGGCACCTAACATGGTTGCGCCGGAAAGAAGTTGCAATAACGGTGGTGAATAACGAGTCGGATCAATAAGCCAGCTCAGTAATGCACAAACACCTAATGACAAAATAAATGCAGTCGGGATCTGCCAATTGATGACTTTTCGGTTAAGCATAATCAACCCACCGACCAGATAAGCAATATTAACCCATTGCCAGCCAATACCCGCCAAAGTACCCTGCAATATCGGCTGCTGTAATACTTCATTAAGATCGTGGGTCAATCTGCCGGTTTTAAAACTATCCAGAGGTGTTGCCTGACTTAGCCCATCAATACCTTGTTGTAGCTGTAGCAGGGTAGAGCCATCCGGTGTATGCCCGGTGAAGATGACCATCAGGCTATCCCAAGGAGTTAAGGTGAATGCCTGTAACGATGCTGGTGGCATCCAACTGGTCATTTGCACAGGAAATGAAATAAGCAGAACGACATAGCCCACCATGGCAGGGTTAAATGGATTTTGCCCAAGCCCACCATACAAATGTTTGGCAATGATGATGGCAAAAAATGTGCCGAGAACGATCAGCCACCAAGGCGCTAAAGGTGGCAAACTCATTCCCAGAAGTAATCCTGTCACTAACGCCGAGTTATCTTTGAGATAAGGCATGACCAACTGTTTTTTTAGTGCAATGGCAGCGGACTCTGCTAATAATGCGGTAATGATGGCTAAGAAGATTTGGAACAAGGTGCCATAGCCAAAGAAGTAGGTTTGTACAGCAATACCGGGAATGGCAGCTAAAACCACCCAAAGCATAATTTGGCTGGTTCTTTTTTGATTGTGCGTAAAAGGCGAACTTGCGACTTTTAGCTGGTTATTGTCAGTGTTTACTGGCCTGAATTTCATTGATAAATGTCACTATTCTGTTGGAACTTCTTGTTTTTCTTGGGCTGCTTTCTTGGCTTTAACACGAGCAATCGCAGCCGCAACAGCGGCTTTACGTGGATCGGTTTCTTCCGGTTCAGCGGCAACCACTGGTTTTATATCAGGGTTATGCTGATTTTGAGCTGCTTTCTTGGCTTTAGCACGGGCAATTGCAGCCGCAACGGCGGCTTTGCGTGGATCAGTTTCTTCCGATTCGGCGGCAACGGCTGGTTGGGCAGCAGGTTCAGGCTGATTTTGCGCGGCTTTCTTGGCCTTGGCGCGGGCAATTGCGGCAGCCACAGCGGCTTTACGCGGATCAGCTTCTGCCACACTATTTTGTGAATCAGCGGGTGATGTTGTCACTTCTTCACTTTGGGCTGCTTTTTTCGCTTTTGCTCTGGCTATTGCAGCGGCGAGGGCAGCTTTACGAGGATCATCACCCTCAGTTGATACGGGTGCTTTTGTATCTGTAACTGTGTTTGAAACAGCCTGTTTTTCTGCCTGACGAGCACGTAATTGCTCTTTTCTGGCTTTACGTGCGGCAATGACCGCTGCATTGTCCGGTAATTGTCCTGCTTGTATCGTGATCGCTTCGCCTGCATTGTTCTGCTTTTCTTTCACGCGAGCAAGCGCGGTTTCGATAGCGTTTTTATCACCACTGGTTATTTGTACAGCTGCTTTCTTATGGCGTTCTTCACGCGCCAATTTCTCTCGCTCCATACGCACTTGTTTGGCTTCGAAACGAATTTTAGCTTCAGCAGAACGGCGTGTTTCTGCGTCTATAGCCCGTATTTCCGCTTTTTCCTGCCGGTAATATTGGACGAGGGGAATATTGCTTGGACACACATAAGCACAAGCACCACATTCGATACAGTCGAATAAATGGTGATTTTTCGCTTTTTCATGTTCTTGCCCACGACTGAACCAATAAAGTTGTTGAGGCAGTAATCCGGCCGGACATGCTTCAACACATAAGCCACAGCGAATGCAGGCTTCTTCAATCTCTTTGGGTTCCATTTCTTGCGCTGAAGGAGCAAGAATGCAGTTACTGATTTTGACAATGGGTACATTCAGGTCAGGTAGGGTAAAGCCCATCAATGGCCCACCCATAATGACCATTTGTTCTGTTTTAGGTTTGAATCCAACTTGTTGTAGCAAGAACCGAACCGGCGTGCCAAGGCGTGCCCAGACGTTACCCGGGGAGGTGACGGCTTCTCCTGTCAGGGTTACGATGCGTTCAATAAGAGGTTCTCCGTCAATGATAGCGCGCTTAATCGCCATCACTGTACCGACGTTTTGCATGAGAACACCGATATCAGAAGAACGCCCGCCGGATGGAACTTCTTTACCTGTCAGGATCTTGGTCAGTTGTTTGGCTCCACCCGAAGGATATTTCGTTGGGATCACCCGTACAATAATAGATTTATCACCATTGAGCGCTTTGTACAGGGCGTCAATCGCTTCGGGTTTATTATCTTCAATACCGATCAACACCTGTTTTGGGTTGAGCAAGTGCATCAAGACACGAATACCTTCGATAACTTCTTGCGCATGCTCCTGCATTAAGCGGTCATCAGCAGTAATATAGGGTTCACACTCTGCGGCATTGATAATCAACGTGTTGAGATTGTATTTCCCGCCCTTAAGTTTTATCGCCGTCGGGAAACCGGCACCACCTAAACCCGCAATGCCAGCTTGCTGGATGCGTTGTAATAATTCATCGGCATCAAGTTTTGTATAATCAGGAGATTGGATTCGCTCGCACCATTGGTCTTCACCGTCAGGACGCAACCGGACACATAATTCTTTCAGCCCGGAAGGGTGTGCCGTAACGCAAGGTTCGATGGCTGTAATCGTCCCTGAAGTAGAAGCATGGACAGGAACGGTTCGGCCTGTACCGATAGTCAAGGGTTGGCCTTTCAGAACCTTATCACCCACCTTAACCAGTAATTCACCTTCCGGCCCTAAATGTTGTTGCAGGGGAATAATGAATTCATCCGGCAGGGGGGCATAGCGCAATGGCGTGCGGCTGGATTGCAGTTTCATTTCCGGTGGATGAATGCCCCCGTCAAAATCCCATATTTTGTTCTTGTTAAGCCAGTTGAGTAGATTAAACATTGCTTTTAACCTCAACAGGTTTAACAGGAGAGAACACAGTAAGTTCAGGTGTCACAGGAATGTTTTTTACCGGAATGGTGTTTAAATCCCATTTCCAATTTGAGGTGGTAGTCGCTACAGGGATCATCGTAATGCAATCAGTTGGACAAGGTGCGACACACAGGTCGCAGCCCGTGCAGAGATCTTCAACAACAGTGTGCATGGCGCGGTTTGCACCAATAATGGCATCAACCGGACATGCCTGAATACATTTGGTGCAGCCTATGCAGTTCTCTTCATCAATAAAAGCCACTTTTCTGGCCGGGTTTTGTACGCTTTCATCGCCATCTAGCGGTTGAGGATCGACACCCAGTAATTCGGATATTTTGAGCATCACTTGCTCTCCACCGGGCGCGCATTTGTTGATCATCTCACCATTATTGGCAACGGCTTCTGCATAAGGACGGCAGCCGGGATAGCTACATTGTCCGCATTGACTCTGTGGTAACAGATTATCGATTTTTTCAACAATCGGATCTTCTTCTACTTTAAAACGACGGGCAGCAAAGCCGAGAATTAAGCCAAAGCTTAATCCGAGCATACTTAATACGCCGATAGCAAGCCATAATGACATCATCAGAATTTCACCAAACCACTAAAGCCCATAAATGCGAGGGACATTAATCCCGCAGTAATAAGCCCTATCGATGAACCACGAAAAGGGGCAGGAATATTGGCAACAGCTAACCGTTCACGAATGGCGGCAAACAGTACCATGACAAGGGAAAAACCCGCAGCGGCACTAAAACCATATACGGCAGACTGAAGAAACCCGTGGGATTGATTGACGTTCAGCAGGGCGACACCGAGTACAGCACAGTTAGTTGTAATCAGTGGCAGGAAGATCCCTAAGAGCCGGTACAGTGTCGGGCTGGTTTTACGGACGACCAATTCCGTAAAT
This sequence comes from Xenorhabdus sp. PB62.4, assembly GCF_014467285.1. Lineage (NCBI taxonomy): Bacteria > Pseudomonadati > Pseudomonadota > Gammaproteobacteria > Enterobacterales > Morganellaceae > Xenorhabdus > Xenorhabdus sp. PB62.4. Next base: position 8,480 of record NZ_NKHR01000012.1, read on the forward strand.
TGAACAACAACCGCAATGACAAGAATAAAACTTAAAGTACGTAAATAAACCAAATCAAGTGGTACAAGAATCAGGGTATTTATCAGCCATGAGCAGATAGAGGCCAACGTCAGCACAAATGTTGTTGCTAACCCCATACCAATAGCGGTTTCGAGTTTTTTGGATACGCCCATAAAAGGACATAGCCCCAGGAATTTTACTAAAACAAAGTTATTGACCAAAACTGTGCCAATGAATAACAAGAGGTATTCAGTCATTGCTATACCTGAAAATAATATGCTGGAAAATATACAGTTTGAATAGAAATTCCTCACCTGACGGTGAGGTAAATAGGGGCAATAATAACAATCAATTGTGGGGTATGTTATCGATCTTGTGTGAAAGTCATTTTTACGCGATAAGAGCGTTTAATATAAGGAACAAAAACAGCAGCAGCCAGTAATGTCCATAATAAGGATCGTACTGCCATCTCATCAGTAATGGGGGAAAAGGCGAAGGTTTTTATGGCGATCAAAACAGAGACCATAAGCCAAATAATAAAAATACGTGGGAAGCGTTTTGAGCGAATAAAAAGCAACCTCAAAACCCAAACAGTAAAACACCACATTATTGCTGAGGTTAATACGGAGATATACCACATAGTGGTAAAGCTACTATCAAGTTGATGGATGGCTTCATTTTTATGGATAAACATCATGGCATATAACAATAGAATAAAGCTGGCGGCGATTAATGTCATGATTAAGTAAGCAGCAGGTGCTAATAACCAGCCGCTAATGCGGTAATAATCATTGGATTGATACATAAAGAAATCTTCGCTCCATAATGAGTATTTTGATATAGAGAAAAGATGGTAACACAGATATCAGGATTATTTGCTAACGTATGATAGGTGGTGCTATTTTCTGATGTCTTGTTACTGGTTTGTAGTATTGAGCGTAGTATTACCATTTTTAGAGGCAGTTATGAGTGATTTTTTAAAAGTTGGTTTGGTAGGTTATGGCTATGCAAGCAAGACCTTCCATGCACCATTGATTGCGGGAACACCTAATGTCCAACTGGTGGCTATCTCAAGTAGCGATGCAGAGAAAGTCAAAAAAGACTGGCCAACGGTGTCAGTGACTTCCTCTCCTGAAACCCTGTTCAGTGATCCGAATATTGATCTTATTGTTATCCCAACACCCAATGATACTCACTATCCACTAGCACAAAAGGCTCTGGCGGCAGGTAAGCATGTTGTCGTTGATAAGCCTTTTACTATTACAGTGGAACAGGCAGAATCTCTGAAAAAACAAGCAGAAGAAGCTAATTTATTGTTATCTGTATTTCATAATCGTCGTTGGGATTCAGGTTTTTTGACAGTGAAATCACTGATTAAAGAAAATAAATTAGGGGCTCTGAAATATTATGAAGCCCATTTTGACCGTTACCGTCCCGCTGTTCGCCAACGCTGGCGTGAAGCTGCCGGTGCGGGAAGTGGGATTTGGTATGATTTAGCCCCGCATTTATTGGATCAGGCCGTTCAACTATTTGGCAAACCAAAAGCGATGACTGTGGATTTAGGCATGATACGTCCGAATGCAGAGACAGCGGATTATTTTCATGCACAGCTCACTTATCCTGATTTAAAAGTCGTGCTACATGCAACCATGCTTGCAGCAACAGAATCGCCTATTTTTACATTGCACGGTATGGCCGGAAGTTACACCAAGTATGGTTTGGATCCACAAGAAGAACGCTTGAAAGCAGGTGAAAGGCCTCCTCGCGCTGATTGGGGTTATGATGCACGCGATGGTTCGGTGACGTTGTCACAAGGTGAGGACTTGATTACACAAGTGATACCCACTTTACCCGGCCATTATGGTGCTTATTATGCCGCTATTCGTGATGCTATTTTGTTTGGTAAGCCTAACCCAGTGACTGCCAGTGAAGCCATTTTGATCATGAAGCTTATTGAAGCAGGTGAAAAATCAGCACAAGAGCAACGCACAATTCTGATTGATTGATCAAGCCGTGGACGGTAAGGCAAAGGGAGCTATTTTAATGAACTTGTTGCAGAAATTAAAAATTGATCCTTTTTTAGTGATACTGATTACAGTGGTTATCATTGCATCGTTTTTCCCCTGTGAAGGCGAAGCTAAAAAATGGTTTCAACACCTAACAACGGCCGCTATTGCATTGTTGTTTTTTATGCATGGCGCGAAATTATCCCGTAGTGCAATTTTGGCAGGTATCGGGCACTGGAAACTGCATTTGGTGATTTTTATTAGCACCTTTGTCTTATTCCCAATATTGGGGATGGGGCTGCATTTCATTGTGCCGGAATGGATGTCTCCTACGGTTTATATGGGATTTCTTTATCTTTGTGCTTTACCTGCTACTGTGCAGTCGGCTATTGCCTTTACTTCCGTTGCTGGAGGAAATGTCGCTGCTGCAATATGTAGTGCTTCCGCTTCAAGTTTATTAGGTGTGTTCTTATCCCCGTTATTGGTTGGTTTTTTAATTCAAACGCATGAAGGGGGCGCTCATACTGATACCTGGCAGGCGATAAAAGATATTATATTGCAGCTAATGGTCCCTTTTATTGTTGGTCACCTGTCACGTCCTCTGATTGCCGGTTGGGTAGAAAAACATAAAAAGCTGGTTAATATGACCGACCGTTCCTCCATTTTGCTGGTGGTATATGTGGCATTCAGTGAAGCGGTGGTGGAAGGTATTTGGCATAAAATTGATGCTTATTCACTCATAATGATTGGCATTGTGTGCTGTGTTTTATTAGCACTCGTGTTAATGATTAATGTGTACAGTTCGCGTTTGCTTGGATTCAGCAAAGAAGATGAAATTACCATTGTTTTTTGTGGTTCGAAGAAGAGTCTGGCGAATGGTGTACCGATGGCTAATGTATTATTTCCTGCCTCAATGGTAGGGGTCATGTTATTGCCATTGATGATTTTTCACCAGATCCAACTGATGGTTTGCGCGGTTCTGGCTCAGCGTTATGCTCGACGTTCAAAACCTAAAAAGGCAGATTAATTTCTGCCTTTAGTGTTAACTCATTTTAAATAACGAGTTTTGAAAATAGCGGTTTTTGAGAATAAATAGTGATATTTCTTAGCGACTTGCCACTTTCTCTTTTAGGGCTTGCTTTTCCGCTTCGCTGAGGAACGCGGTTGTTAATCCATTAACTTGTGCCTGTCGGATTTGTTCTGGAGACAATCCTGCTGCCGGTGCAGCAATCTCATACTCGTGGCGAATTTCAATGCCTTCGACTGCCGGGTCATCGGTATTGATTGATGCCAAGATACCGTGTTCAAGGAATTTTTTCAGTGGGTGAGTCGCTGATGAGCTGACTGTGCTGGTTTGCAGGTTTGATGTCAAACAGGATTCAATACCGATTCCGTGTTCAGCCAGATAGTCCATCAAAGCCGGATCAGTGATAGCTTTAACACCGTGTCCAATACGGGTTGCTCCCAATTCACGAATAGCATGCCAGATACTTTCTGCACCAGCCGCCTCTCCGGCATGTACACTGATATTCCAGCCTGCATCACGCGCTTGGATAAAATGTTGTTCAAACAGATAGCCAGGGAAGCCGAGTTCATCACCCGCCAGATCTAATGCTGTAATATGTCGTTTATGAGCAAGCAGGCCGGCTAATTCTTGAGAACACGCTTTTTCTCCAAATGTTCTGCTCAATATGCCGATCAAACGGATCTGAATATCATGTTGCTGGCTTGCAGAATGGATGCCATCAATGATTGCCTCAACAACACCTTCAACAGGCAGTTGGTGCTTCATCGCCATGTAATAAGGAGAGAAGCGCAGTTCAGCATAATCAAGGCCCGCGTTGACGGCATCTTCAACATTCTCAACGGCAACTCTGCGGCAGGCATCTAAATCTGCCAGAACGGCGACTCCCCAGTCCAGTTTCTGAAGGAAACTAACAAGGTTTGGTTCATTTTCAATGATCTGGACATGAGGGCGCAGGGCTTCCAGTTCATAAGCAGGAAGGGGGATATTATGTTGACGTGCAAGGGACAAAATGGTTTCAGGGCGAATATTGCCGTCAAGGTGACGGTGTAAATCGGTCAATGGAAGCCGTGTATCAATCATCTTTTATCCTTCTTATTAAATTTCAGATATACAAAAAAGCCAGTCAATGCGTTGACTGGCAAGAAAATGAAAGCACTATCGATGTTTTAGCGATGTCTCAGCAATGCAGCCTTATCATGCTGATTTTACTCACTATCTGTATCACCATGCGGGGCTTGTTCACCATTGTCATCATCATAGGAGCTGACAAGATCATTATCAAGCAAGAATTGATGCAGGCTGGATTCTTTGTTATTTAATTTAACTTTGTCATCGGCATACTGGAAATTAAGACCAATAACGCCGTTTTCATCAGTGAGGATCTTTTGCTTAATGCCTTTTTGAGCAAGCATCTGAACTTGTTGTTTTGCTTTAGCTTCTGCTGCCGCTTTGTCTGCACCGTCTAAAATATCTGCTTGTGTGATAGATTCTATCAACATAGCTTTAGGTACGCTAACGCGTAATGACAGATCTTGGACCAGAGTGCGGATCATCTCTTCCGGCCCCATCAGGAACAACGCGTTCTTCTCTTCAGGAATGTTTTGTAAGGAAAGTTTGAAATCGACTGCGCTTTCACCTTTACTGTTTTTCCAACTGAAAGGAGAAATGCTGAATTGTGGATTTTTATTCAGAAGTAAGTGTAAGTTACTGAGAATAGCATAGGAATTCGCATCATAAGATAACGCATCTGATGCCACTAAACTATCGTGATAAGCCTGAGTAAACTTACGTACAGACTGGCCATCTAACTTTTCCATGCCCAGAGCAAGCTTACCTGAGCCGAAATCTATATCTTTGACTTTTATTCCATCAACGCCGTAAGCGATATTGATGTTGAGGTTGTCTTTATCTTCTGTCAAATCGGACGTGATTTTAAACCCTTTGAGAGATGTCTCACTCGGTGCATTGGATTTTCCGGCAATCTCATGCAGGGAAATTTCGCCAATGCTATAACTCTGATGACCAATATAGAAATCGAAATTACCTTTTTTGTTCTCCCCTGAAAAATCAATATTTTTTAGGGAAATTGATTCATTTTTGGTGGGATCACTGAAAGATAATTCATCACTTTTGGCGGAAAATGATAATGCACTTAAATCACGGTTGGTATCAATACTGATTTTTGCCCCTGAGAAAGACAGAACGCGTTTCTCACCATTTTCCTGGTCTTCTGTATGGTTAATGGGACTCAAGTTCATAATGGAAGAGAGGTTTCTTCCATAGCTAATGCTGGTATCTGAACTGATTGGCGATTTTCCTTCAGTAAGCTTAAATAGCTCTTTCAGCGTATTGCTTTGTTCCAGTTCAGAATGGATGGATGCCATTTGCGGTGCTAAATTGAATGCTTTCAGGTTGGCAATAGGAAACGGACCATGATCGATGGTTGATTTAAAAATAATTTCTTCGTTACTTAACGGAACACCTTTATCGTTTGACTGAGTATTTTTTATGTTCAGGATTAAACGGACATCGGAACTGAAAACACCGCGTTTGAAGTCTTTTGCCTGCAATTCGATACCGCTTTCAGGAAATTCTTTTTTGAGTTCAGTGTTTGCCTTGGTGATGAAACCATCCAAACTTCCTTCAAGCTTTTTACCTGTGTACCATGATGCACCTGTCCATACCGCTCCCAGAGCAATAATAACGCTTACAGCAACTAACGATTTTTTCATGTGGAAATCCCATCCGTTAACGCACATAACATGGTTGATATGTGCACTTTTATTTATGTCAATAATGGTTGTTAAGTGTATAGCCTAACTAAGATATTTTAATCATTTTTCACTGAAAATGTGATTAACAACCGATGTAATAGATGTAACTATATGAATATAGAATAATTAATTAGATACTTTGGCAATTTTCCCATCACCATGAACAATTATGGTTTTTTCTATAGCAGATAAGAAGATTGATTCACCTGAGAATAATCTCAATTGCTGCTCATCAGAGTTAATAACCACTTGACCTTCAGAACAAAATAAAACTGATGCTGAATTATTCTCCAATGTGATTGGTTGTTCTGAAACAGCATAAACAGAAAAATGGAAATCATTGACGGGAACAGGGTAATTCAACGCATCTTTTTCCTGTTTTGGAGTGGTCAGCAAAGTATCTGCATATTTCGGAATAAAATCTAAATTAGCCATCAATTCTGGTACATCAATATGTTTACTGGTTAAACCAGCACGCAGCACATTGTCTGAGTTGGCCATAACTTCCAGAGCCACACCTTCAAGATAAGCATGAGGGGTGCGTGCGTACAGAAACATTGCCTGGCCGGGTTTCAGCTCGACCACGTTAAGCAAGAGGGGTGAAAACAAACCGTTATCATCAGGATAGAAGGAGGTCATCTTTCTGATAGTATCCCATGGTTCTCCCTGATGGCTATTCAGCGCAGACTTTAAGACAGCAATGGCTAAACGTTTCGATTCACCTTGCATATTCAATAATTGGGCAAAGAGAAACGACAGGTTTTGTTCTGTCGGATGCTGGATGAATGCCTGAATATCAGGATGTGCAGCAGAAACATTTCCCAATAGTTGTGCGATTTCTGATAGTGGCCTAAAAGCATTCATGGCCTTAAATGGTGTCAGCGCATAGACCAACTCAGGTTTGTGATTATCGTCTTTATAATTACGTTGTGCTGAATCTAAAGGTATTCCCTGTGCATTTTCTTTAGCAAATCCTATCTCGGCAGATGTTTTATCAGGATGTACCTGAATTGAAAGCGGCTGAGCCGCGCACAACACTTTGAACAAAAAAGGTAAGCGCTGGAATTGACGGGCTACCCTTTCTCCGAGATATTTTTCTGGTTCCCTGGCGATCAGCGTATCCAAAGCGATGGTTTCGCCGGTTTCCGGATCGGTCACCAGTGAACTGCATTTCGGATGTGCTCCCATCCATAATTCTGCCATTGGCTGATTAGCAGGGTTTTCGATGCCATAAATATCCGTCAGGGCCGTTTTGCTTCCCCAGTCATAATGTTGGATGTTATTAGTCATTTTCAGCATGGCGGAATTTCCTATAATAAAAAATAAATTTATTTATATAACAACGATACAATAAACACGGTTAGGTCGCATTATCGATCATAAATTTATGGCATTATAAAAAAATGCCGGCTAATTTATCTGCAAAATTTATTCCGGCGTATTCAATTATTCTGTGTGCTAAGGAGATAGTAATGGCAGCCACTCGCATTGAAAAAGACTCAATGGGACCTATCGAAGTACCTGCTGACCAATTATGGGGGGCGCAAACTCAGCGCTCACTGGAGCATTTCCGCATTTCTCAGGAGAAAATGCCTGTTGCGTTGATTCATGCTCTTGCATTGACTAAACAAGCAGCAGCCAGCGTCAATATGGATTTAGGCCTTCTGCCTAAAGAACGTGGTGACGCAATTATCGCTGCGGCGAAAGAGGTGTTGGAAGGTAAACACCCGACAGAATTCCCTCTTGCTATCTGGCAGACCGGTTCGGGAACTCAAAGCAACATGAACATGAATGAAGTGTTGGCGAACCGTGGTAGTGAGATCCTTGGCGGTCAACGGGGCAATGAACGTTTGATTCACCCTAATGATGATGTCAATAAAAGTCAAAGTTCTAATGATGTTTTCCCAACTGCTATACATGTTGCAGCAGTTACCGCAGTACGTGAGCATTTGTTACCAGAGTTAGAAGCATTACAAAAAACACTGGCAGACAAAGCGGAAGCATTTAAAAATATCGTAAAAATTGGCCGTACCCACCTACAAGATGCGACTCCTCTGACTTTAGGTCAGGAGGTTTCTGGTTGGGCAGCTATGCTGACACATAACCTGAAACATATTGAAAACAGCATTCCTCATGTGTGCGAATTGGCTTTGGGTGGTACAGCGGTAGGAACTGGTCTGAATACTCATCCAGAATATGCTGTTCGCGTTGCGAAGAAAATCGCTGAATTGTCCGGCCATCCTTTTGTGACTTCCCCAAATAAATTTGAAGCTTTGGCAACTTGTGATGCACTGGTTCATTCTCATGGTGCGCTGAAAGGTTTGGCTGCTTCGTTAATGAAGATTGCTAATGATGTTCGCTGGTTGGCTTCCGGCCCACGTTGTGGCATCGGTGAAATATCCATCCCTGAAAATGAACCAGGCAGCTCAATTATGCCGGGTAAAGTTAACCCGACTCAGTGTGAAGCAATGACTATGCTATGTGCTCAGGTTATGGGTAACGATGTGGCTATCAATATTGGTGGCGCGTCGGGTAATTTCGAGCTGAATGTATTCCGTCCAATGGTTATCGATAACTTCCTGCAATCTGTTCGTTTACTGGCGGATGGCATGCGTAGCTTCAATGAGCACTGTGCGATTGGTATTGAACCTAACCATGATCGCATTACTCAATTACTGAATGAATCACTGATGCTGGTAACGGCTCTGAATACTCATATTGGCTACGATAAAGCCGCTGAGATTGCTAAAAAAGCCCACAAAGAAGGTCTGACGTTAAAACAATCCGCGATGCAATTGGGCTATTTGACTGAAGCTGAGTTTGATGATTGGGTTCGTCCAGAAGAGATGGTTGGCAGCATGAAGTAATGTTCTTGCTATGATGTACTTCTGTTTACGCCATTAAATTTAAAAACCGGAGAATATTCACTCCGGTTTTTTTATCGCTTAAATTTCTTTATAGAGATGAAGACGAGGAATGACGAGCTCCAATGGCTTGGCTTTGGGTTTATATCTATGTTTTATCGCATTGGCATTATAGTCAGTTAATGCGCCAATTTTCGGTTTGGCTTCACTGTCCTTTGTATAGAATACAATAACGGGAAGTGGACACGCGTATTGAACTTGCTTTTGCAGCTCTGAGTACCATACGCGAGTAATGGGTTGTACTTTCACTGGTCTTTTGATCTTCAATATCACGTTATCGGGTAGTTTCTTGATATCTGTAATTTCCAAAGCTACCAGAGACGCCCATTGATCGCTAGTGTAAGGAGGAACTGCTCGCCCTGCATTGTAGCTTTTCTCCAGTTGTTCCAGAATTTGTTGTTTGGTGACTTTTTTAATGATGTTTTTGTTGGCCCAGCCAAAGTTAATGGAATCAGGATCTAATAGGGGAGTGATGGTGCGGTAGGCATTCAATGTAATAAGCCCTCGCAAATGATTATGAACAAACTCAAAGCGTTGTTCTTTGCTGACACCGGATTCTTTGGTGACGATATTTTCCAGCTCGACTTTTAATTGATTTACTTCATTAACTACATTCATTGCTTCCTTATATTGCTGGTGGCTGACTGCAAAACATAATGCTCCTGGAAGCCGACTGGCAGCTTTGCTACTGATATTGGGGTTATTATGGTGTATGAATAACTTCTGATAAAAGCGTAAACCTAAATTGAGAGCTTCATTTCCTTGTAGAGGATTAACTTTAATTTTAGTTAATTGTTCATGTTCTTCGCCTTTTTCTATCTGAGGCAATTCGAATACCCGGGCATCAATAAGCGGATAGTTCATCAACAAGGTAATCAGTTCAGATAATTTTTTTTCTTGCTTTTTGAAGCAGCTTGTAAGTGACTTAATTGAAAGGTATTTATTCATATTGCCATCCTCAACAATTGTACCCTTAAATTTTTTATTTAGTTACAACATACTTTTAACTATACCCCCAAAACGTGCAAACCTCCACAAAAAAACCAAACAAAAATTCAATAATATAAAAGAACAAAAAACGCCTATTGCGATACATTTCAACATTGTGATAAAAATTTAAATTAGTTATAAGCATTAAAATATGAATGGACTATTTAAGAGTTAGGAAGATATTCACACAGTTATACATAAGAAAAATTTTTTACTTATTTTTCATTCCACATTATTTTCCATGGAGCGAGTAACGCTCCAAGGTTGTTAAATATGAAAAAATTAGTCAAGCCAGTGAATTCCTTTAGAAAGGTTATAGATGTTTTATTACCATATTCTGAATTAATCACATCAGATTTATCGTCACAAGGAACATTTATTAAAATTGAAGATGAGTTTGCTAAATTTTTTTTGTTGGAGAAAGGTTATGTCAATATGCGCAGAATAAATGATGCTCTAATCATCGCGACGTCTTTCTCACCTTATATCATAGGAATATCTTTCTATTCCGGCTCAGAAATCTATTATTCTATTGAATTGGGACCAAATTGCGAACTCTATCAAATTCCTAGAATTAATGCCTTAAATGCCATAAAAAAGCATGATCTTTACCGGGAATGGATGAGAATAATTTCGTATAAAATGTCTTTCTTGTATGCGAGGGATATTAGTATCTTCCGTCATGGTGCCAAAGAGGTTGTATGCAGTCTATTATCTCGCCTAATAACGTTACCTGATGAATTTCGAGAAAATATTTCTGCTATCAGATACATAGAGCAGAGGTGCACACTTTCTCGCAGTTGTATACAACGCATATTATTTTCATTGAAGAAAGAAGGGTGTATTGAGATCATTGATGGTTATTTAACGAAAGTTATTGTGTTACCTAATCAATCTTATTACTGATAATCAAAGAATAAACAAATAAAAAGCGAATAATTGAGGTTTTTAAATGAGTTTTTTGGAAAGTTGCCGACATTCATAATAGATTGTCGGCAATTATGTTCTTTTAATTTGACAACTTATTGAGCTTAACGCCTAAATAAAGAGCTGCTGTGGTTAAGAGTGCAATAAATATTGCTACACCATTCCATGCAAAATATATCCAAAATACACCACCTAACGTGCCAGCAATACTTGAACCCACGTAATAACCGAATAAATACAGGGATGAAGCCTGCGCTTTGGCTCGTTTAGCTCGTTTTCCAACCCATCCACTAGCAACAGCATGAGCGGCAAAGAAACCGGTTGTCAATATCATCATTCCAAGCATGACCGCCAAGATGGAGGAGAACATTGTGATTATACAACCAATCAACATGGTACTGACTGCTACTAACAATACCTTGCCACGTCCATGTTTACTGGTCAGGGAGCCTGCTTTTGTTGCACTGTAAGTTCCGGTTAAGTAGACAACGGATAATAATCCAACAATAGCCTGGCTAAAATGATAGGGCGTATCTAATAACCGATAACCAATGTAGTTAAACATTGTGACAAAACTACCCATCAGCAAAAATGCTTCAGCAAATAGAAGAGGAAGCCCTTCATCTCGGAAGTGTAATTTTAAGTTGGTGAGCAATGTCTTAGGTTTTAGTGAGCTGGATTTGAAGTGCTTGGATTCTGGCAACATTTTCCAAAATGCGATGGCGGAGATCAAAGCAAAAGTACCCAATAAAATAACAGCAAATCGCCAGGAGAAGTAATCTGCAACCACGCCCGTAATCAAACGGCCACTCATTCCTCCTACTGAATTACCACTGATATATAGCCCTATAGATAAGGCAGCATAGCTCGGATGGATCTCTTCACTTAAATAAGTCATGGCTACAGCGGCAACGCCACTGACTGATAAACCGACAAGTGCACGCATAAGCAAGATTCCGTGCCAGCTTGTCATGACAGAGCTCAAAAGGGTGAAAATAGCTGCCGCAATCAATGAAATAACCATCACATTTTTACGGCCAAGTGCATCAGATAGAGGCCCTGTAATTAGTAATCCAAGGGATAACATTCCGGTGGAAAGTGATAGAGATAAGCTGCTGTTCGCCGGTGAGACGTTAAATTCTTTTGACAAAATTGGCAATATTGGCTGAACGAAGTAAAGCAATGCGAAAGTTGCCAGCCCAACAGTAAAGAATGATAGCGTTACACGTAGGTATGCCGCATCCTCACGCTGAATATAATGCTGCTTATTCCCGCGCCTTTGCTTGATCGTGTTCCCAACATCACTTTCAACGTCAGAGACTGCTGATTTTTCACTGACGCTTTGGATTGTATTCACGCTACTTCCTTATCTAAGTAAAAAAACGTTAAGTACTTGATTCAGATCAAGAATAGAAATTCGTGAATATTTTGTCTAATATATTAATTCAATAGAATGATATGTTAAACATATCAATTGAGGTAATAAAGTTAGAGGTGATAGAGTATGACCATTAATGTTGAACTTAGACATTTACGCTATTTTATTGCAGTGGCAGAAGAGTTGCATTTTGGACGCGCAGCAGAACGATTAAATATCTCTCAACCACCATTAAGCCAGCAAATTCAAGCTCTTGAAGCTAATGTAAACGCCAAACTACTTATGCGTAATAATCGAAATGTTAGCTTAACTCCCGCAGGGCATATGTTTCTTCAGGAGGCATATCAGATAATTGCTCAAATTGAGGCAGCAGCAACTAAAGCAGCCAGAATGTATCAAGGAGAATTAGGGGAAATATCCATTGGCTTCACGTCCACCGCGCCCTTTATGCCCAGAGTCGCTCTTAGCCTGCGCCAGTTCCGCGAATGCTATCCTGACGTGGCTATACATATGCATCAAATGAATACTAAACAGCAAATAGCGCCTTTGCAAACGGGTAGAATCGATATAGGGGTTATGCGTAATACGTTATTACCAGATAACTTAGAGTATCAGTTACTTTTCCGTGAGCGTTTTATGCTGGCGGTATATGATGGTCACCCTTTGCTTAAATATGCCAATGAAGGCGTTAATCTGGAAATGTTATCTGATTATCCACTGGTGTTCTTTGAGCGTGATGTAGGGACAGCTTTGTACGATGAAATTATCGCTTTATTGGCAAATGCAGGAGTGACGCCGATGATTTCGCAAGAAGCTGGTGAGGCGATGACAATACTTGGATTGGTTGCAGCAGGGTTAGGTATAAGCATTATTACTGAATCATTTACCCGCATGAAACTAGATGGTGTTCAATATATTCCATTAGCAAATAATCCAGCTTACTCTGAAGTTTGGTTGGTTAAGCATAAAAATTACAATAACAGTGCTGCGGCAGCCCGGCTAACCAATCTTTTAATCTCAAATATTGTAGACGAAAACTTATAGATGACGTTGTTAAACAAAAGGCAATAATGTTAATAAAAAGCAATAATCACGAGAAGTTCGTGTGAAAGATCACATTTCTACTTCAAGCGGATATCTTATCGTTTAAACAACGACATAATCGTTATTAATTTTTTAGCGGCGCGAATTAAATAGCGGGAGGCGAGGTGAGTGTCGATATTCAACCAAGTCATATTGACCAGATTAAACAGGCAAATATTGGTTTGGTCTATCGGTTAATTGATCAATACGGGCCTATCTCGCGAATTGCACTTTCTAAAAAAGCCCAATTGGCACCCGCCAGCATTACTAAAATTACGCGGGAACTCATTGATGCCCATTTAGTGAAGGAAGCTGAGTTTCACGAACCCGGTTTTCGGGGGCGTCCTGCTATCGGATTAAAAGTAGATAGTGAAGGGTGGCAATTCTTGTGTATCCGCATTAACAAAGGAAGTATTGTCGTCGGGCTTCGTGATTTGAGCAGTAATCTTCTGGTAGAAGAGGAATTACCATTCCCTGTACTTCAAAATCAGTCTTTTCTGGACCGTATCGTTGATGAAATTGATAACTTCTTCTTTCGACATCAATCTGCTCTTGAGCGTCTAACAGCGATTAGCGTTATCATTAATGCAATAGTTGATCCGGTTAATGGGATAATTCATAGTTCACCGTACTACGATATCCAGGATATCCCCATAGGGGCATTCTTACATCAACGCACAGGATTACCGATCTTTTTACAGCACAGTATAACCGCATGGACAATAGCAGAGTCTCTGTGCGGCACAGGGAAAAACTGCCAGAATCTTATTCAATTAGTCATTGATGATAATGTAGGGGCAGGCATTATAACCGCAGGGCAAATGCTCCATGCCGGGAATCAAAGTGTCGTAGAGATTGGGCATACTCAAATCGAACCTGATGGAGAGCTTTGTTACTGTGGTAACCGTGGCTGTCTTGAAACAGTTATCAGTATTAAAAATATTTTGCAGAAAGCCCGCTGTCTGGCAACGCAATATCCTTGCTCTTTAGTTAATACGATGACAACTAATAATGTGCCATTGACAATTGATTTACTTTGTCAGGCGGCCATAGAAGGCGATCCGTTGGTAACAGACATTATCCATGATGCCGGAGAACGAATCGGGCGTATCATGGCGATTATGGTCAATATCTTTAACCCCGAAATGATCCTGATTGGTTCGCCGCTGAACGATGTAAAACATCTCCTTTATCCCGCCATTCAACAGCAGATATCTCAGCGTTCTCTTCCCGGCTATAGTCAACAGGTTGATATAGTTGCTACTCAATTTAATAATACAGATACATTTCCTGCGGCAGCGTTAATTAAACAATCCTTGTATAGCGGCGAGTTACTAATAGCACTCATGCAAGGATAAGGATAGCTCGCATCAGGCAAAACATTGAGCTAACGCAATCCCTACCGCAAATACATCTCCTACACTCTAAGCCTGCTCGCTAAAAAGAGTAATCGGCCTATCTGTACTTGTTACTATGGAAAACGGAAAATGAATTTATGATAACGCGCTTATTTGTTACAGGCACGGATACCAACATTGGTAAAACAGTTGTTACCCGCGCATTACTGCAAGTTTTTAATCGTGAAGGCACAACCGCGGTAGGATATAAACCCATTGCAACAGAAAAACGACAAACATCGGAGGGGATACGCAATCGTGATGCCTTAATCATATATCAATCCTCACCTGTTAAAGTGGACTATGAAGAGGTTAACCCTGTTATTTGGGAAAGTAACTACGAAGAAGGAAATCGAGCTGATTTTACTCAAATGACAAAGGGGCTGAAAAACCTGGGGAATAAAGCAGATCGTGTGATTATTGAAGGTAATGGTGGCTGGCGTATGTTACTGGAAGATGAGGTGTCTTATTCTGATTGGGTTGTACAAGAAAAGTTGCCCGTCATTTTGGTCGTTGGGATTCAGGCTGGTTGTGTTAATCATGCTATTCTCACAGCTCAATCCATTATTAACGATGGCGTTCCCCTAGTAGGTTGGATTGCTAACCGAATTAACCCTGGATTAGCACACTACGCTAAGATACTAGAAAGGTTACGGTGTCACATACCGGCGCCACAAATTGGTGAAATCCCTTATCTCTTAAGGCCGGAAGAACGCGATTTGTCGTGCTATTTGGATACTAATGCAATATCAGCTATCGATATTTAATAACAAAAGGGGCATCTTTTGCCCCTTTTTACTGTTAAATCTGAAAGAGTGTTACTCTTGGCTTTTCTTATCGCCAGAAGTAGTTTTATCCGTATTAGTGTGAGTAAGGCGGATATAAACTATTTTCTGCTTGCCGGAATCACAATGACCAACAATTTTCCCATTAACGGCGTTGTCCTTAACAGCTTGGTCATTAGGAATGACTTCAAGCTTAAAATCCGTTTCAGAAACACCATTGTTAATGATTTTCTGTGCAATTTCCGCTTTCAGGCTTTCACATGTAACCTTTTGTGAAGCTTGTACTGCAAAGGGAGAAAGCATAAAGAGCAACGCTGTAGCCAGTAGGATTTTTTTCACCATCATCTCCTTACTTTGATGTCGGTGTTGAGTCTATCAAGGTTTGATCGGACGGCCTGTGTTAATATCCAAACAACGTTTCGTATTTGGTTCCCAATAAGCATCAATATTAGCGCTTTCTAAACAGGCCTTTCGATTATCAACTTCTACTTCGTACTTATCAAATTCTTTCTCTCTGCGCTGCTCCACTTTCTTACGTAAGCTTCTCTGATCATTCCATTCTTCTTTGCTCTGACGAGCCGTTTCTCTGCTTATTGAATTCTCACCGCCACCATTAATGGTTACACATGTGCTATCTGATGAGCAGGGCGCAGAGAATGCAGGCGTTTGCCAAAATAATGACAATAACAGAGTGATAGCGGAAACATATTTCACAAATTTCATATTTGGACCTCTTTCATTGTGCCATTTAGCAAGACTAGGTCATTTACTGAAGCTACCAAAAAAGCGTCAAACAGGAGTTTTATTGGTAGCACCACATTAATTGAATAATAGAGTTAACAGTTCACCAAAATAGGATTATTGGTTTCTATGTACACTTAAACCTGCGAATGATTGACAAACGGGCATCATCTCTAATGTATTAATATTGACACGAGAAGGGAGGTTAGCAACCCAAAATACCGCTTCTGCAACATCATCAGCAGTCAGTGCATCTGCGCCTTCATAAGTTTTATCCACTTTTTCCTCATTGCCTTTAAAACGTACATGAGAAAATTCGGTTCCACCGACAAGGCCAGGTTCGATATCAGTGACTCGAATATTTTTGCCTTGTAAATCAGCTCGTAATCCTAAACTAAATTGTTTTACGAAAGCTTTCGTAGCACCATATACGTTACCACCCGCATAAGGCCAATTTGCTGCGGTAGAGCCAATATTAATAATATGCCCACTATTGGTTTCTACCATATGAGGCAGCAGAGCGCGTGTCATATTTACTAATCCTTTGGTATTGGTGTCAATCATAGTTTCCCAATCATCAATATTAGCTTGATGAGCGAGTTCCAGCCCTAAAGCAAGCCCCGCATTATTCACAAGAACATCAATATTGCGTAACGTATCTGGTAATTGCTGGACTGCTTGCTCAATTGCAGCGCGATCTCTCACATCAAGTTGAATGGGGTGGAATTGTTCACCTAACTCTTTTTTCAACTTTTCCAATCTATCCTTACGGCGCCCTGTCGCAATCACTGTGGAACCATGTTCGATAAATTTTCTTGTAATTGCTTCACCAAAACCGGAAGTTGCCCCTGTCACAAAAACAATCATATTGTCCTCTGTTTGCGAGTTTTTATCGTTAATCTTCACGTTAGTAAAAAAATTTATTTTGCATTAGTCAAGGCCAAATAACTTTGGTGAAAATTAATGCCTTGTTTTTAAAGTCTTTTTATACTAACAAAAAAGACAAGTTTGGTAGGATAAAAACCTTGAAAAAAACTAATAACAATTATAAATTACTTGTATTGAATCTATATGGTTGTTAAGAATCTTATGGTTTTTATAGTATTATAGATATGGTTTTATATAAGTAGATGTACTGGGAGGTAAATATGCCATTTTATCGACCATTCAAGACGCGTTTTGAGCAAGGAGATCTTATATTTGGACTTTTTGAAGAAAGACCTAAATATGCTCAAGAATATCCACAACTTGGATTTGACCGTTTTCTTGATACTAATAATATATCAACAATTGACAGATATTCAATAACCCAGAGAGAACGCGACATCCGTGAGAAATTTGAGCAACTAATTCCATCCAATCAAGAATCTTTTGATAAAGCAATAGAAAACCATTGTAAATACAACTCGATACGTCATTGTGAAGATGAGTTGAAAATTGATTTAGATAACAGAAAAGTTCACTATCCCGAGCAGGTAACTAGTCGAAAATGTAAAGCAGGATTATCTTGGTTCTCTCAGTCTTTGACACGATCATGTATTCATTTTATTTTAGATGAAATCGATATGGAATGCGTTGTCTATAAGCTGCCTGTAAAAAATAAGAGAAAGAAAAAGAGTTTATATACAGCGAGTGAACTAAGGTGGATTTACCGAAATAGGCGTGACCCGAAGGTTAGATCTTGTATTCAGTTTTGGAGAAAAGGTGTACCCGTGGCACCTCCATGGATAGAAGGTAAAGATGTCTCTTTATGGCAAAATTACCATCCGAAATTTGAAAATTCTGAAATAGAACTCGGGGAATTTGCTGAAACTGCCTTAGGCATGTAGGAAAGGTAAAATGGCCCATTAAATTGGGCCATTAAAGATTAGTGTGTTGTTGCTTGGTTCATATACTCTTGGAGGGAGCCATCAAATGCAATTTTACCCTTGTCGACTTTAATAACCCGATCAGCGAGCCTGAATACACGTGGATCATGGCTTATCATAAGCACAGTTTTACCATGAACGATATTATTCAGAGACTCTGCAAAACTGTTTATTTTACTGTTGTCCAGATAAGTTGTCGGTTCATCGAACAGTAGTATCTCTGGCGTCTTGAGGTATAAGCGAGCCAAACCAATAACCTGCCTTTCACCACCTGACAAGGAAGAGCCTTTTTCATCAATGTATGAATCCAGGCCATCCTTCAGTTTACCCAATAACTCACTGCCACCGGCTTTAATCAATGCAGAAATCATCTCTTCGCTGGTGGACTCAGTATTAGCAATATGCAGATTATCGTATAAAGTTCCTTTTATGATCTGTGTTTGTTGAGACATCACCCCAAACTTTTTCAGCCAATGTTGAGCATCGGGATCTCCCATCACCTCACCAAAAATTGAAATATGGCCTTCACTTAACGGTGTTAATCCTGTCACGATATCAAATATCGTACTCTTACCCTGGCCATTATCGCCAACAATCAGAACTCGTTCGCCTTTTTGGATAGAGATATTCATATCACTGAACAGTGTATCTCTATCGTTATAGGAGAATTTCTTGATGTTGATATCAATAGCATCGGCATTGCCATTGACTACTGACTGGTTTTGTTTGTGGGTATTTGGTTTGTGAGCACCCAACAATTCGAGAATTCTGTCCAACAGTGATTTGAGCGAAGCAAATTTATTTAAATGATTACTGTATCTCTTGATGGAATCAGACATTAACTGTTCATAGGTAAATGCAGCGACAAAGTTACCGGGATTAATCGTTCCATCCATTAATAACAAACCACCATACCAAAGTACCGCAATTGTTGAAGCTAACTGTGCGGAATAACCAAGAGGAACGGAAAGGGACATGAACAGGCCTGTAATTCTCTCAACGTTCTTCACCTTGATGTTGGCATCATCAATTCTCTTTTTCTCTGACTCTTCAGAGTTAAAAATCTTGACGGATTTAATCCAAGAAAGCGATTCCTGTATCGCCCCGGTTAATCGTGAGTTATATATCTGCAAAATCCTTTCATAAACAGCCACGCGATTAGTGAGTGGTTTGCTGATCACCGTGGTCAGACAAACCATCATAAATGCCAGAAT
Source organism: Xenorhabdus sp. PB62.4 (assembly GCF_014467285.1). Taxonomy (NCBI): domain Bacteria; kingdom Pseudomonadati; phylum Pseudomonadota; class Gammaproteobacteria; order Enterobacterales; family Morganellaceae; genus Xenorhabdus; species Xenorhabdus sp. PB62.4. Next base: position 27,594 of record NZ_NKHR01000012.1, read on the forward strand.
TGCCAGTTTAAGATCAATCAAAGCCATGGCTATAAATGGGCCAATGATGGATAACGTATCGTAAAGAAATTCGCTATATAAACCTCTAATCCTATCAGATACAAGGTATGTATCGTTTTTTATTCTAAAAGCCAGATTGGCAGAATGGAATTTTCTGGTTATATGATAGGGAAAGGAGAGGAAAGAATCGATGAGCGATTTCCTCATGTTATAACTCAGTTCTGAAGCGTTAATCGTCTGCATCCAGATAATAATGGCGTGGCTTATGACGATCAATAATGATATAGCTATCAGGGAAGCAATTAATTGGTTAAAAGAGAAGGAAAGTATTAACTTATCCCTCAATAAAGTATTAACTAATTCTTGTACAAGAAATGGAAATATGACTTCCGCTAAAGCTGCCACTATCGTAAAAACAATAGCCAGCACCAGTGCTGTTCTTTGCTTACGTATAAATGAATAAAGAAATGTAATGTATTTCATATACAGATCACTGTTAAGTTATCAATTTAACTAGTATAGACAACATGTTAGGACTTACCATGATATAAAAAGGGCAGCTTATTCCATCCTTGGAAAACATTCATCCTATATCAATAAAATACAGTTCCGCATTAAAATCATGATGGTTCTATCTCACTTAATAACAAGAGAAATAAAAAGCATCATAATATAAAACAGGAGATGCTATTTATATTGCAACCAATTTAATTGTAGCTAAAAAGATGTGACCAATATTATGGCATCATTGTTCGCAAATTTTAGATTACCTGTATTTTATAAGAATATCTATTCAAATGCATAACCATACAGGAAAGCAGGGCGCCGCTCTTCATATATTCAGATAAATTGAATAATTTTGGCGTTAATGCCAATTTAGAGCAAATTTTTTCCAGCTCATGGCTTTTGTTCATTTCATAGATATATTCCTCCGTACCTGCTTTCAGGTCGTTGATATTGGATGAGCAGAGAATATGCTGATTGACTCTGACAGAGTTACAAATACCACTATATGCAACATCTTTGTTGATACTGATGACGTTAGTCACTTTCTCCAATTCTTTCAACTCATCACTGTTGAATCCACCGGTATAAACCAGAGTATTTTCTTTATCCAGAGGGAAGATACTGCAATCTAAGTGATACAGATAAGGGTCTCTTTCTTCTACTTTTACGATTTTGAGATCGAATTTTTCTTCCATCCAGTCATAGGTTCTAATATCACTTCTTATTCCATAACCGCCAACCAGTACATTACTATGCAGATGTTTTAACTCAGCTTCACCTTCGAAATAGTAAGGGGCAACTTCAGTTTTATAGCCTAATGATTCAAAGAAATTCACCCCAATTGGGGTTTCTGATCTTCTGATTTCTGATGCAAAATTGGCAACTATTGCTGTTGGATCTTCATCACCAATAATAATTCCCAAGTTAGCAACATATACTTGATCTTGCAGTGCTTGATGAGTATCAGATGGCAACAAATAGACTAATGATTGTGATGACATGAAGCTGTAAAGCTTATAAAACTGTCTCAATGCCACGTTACTGTTAACATTAATATCGGACTCATCGAGTTCTTCCATCCAAATGTTATTTCTTACATTGGTATTTAATGAAAATGGAGGAGCTAATAAAAAAACTGGCATTTTCAGATCAGAAATGATATTAGGCGATTTATTTAACATCTTGGAACCTCAATTCTAGTTTATATTATACGCTATATGTTATAGAGAGTTATCGTTGATTCTAACTAACTTAGTCATACCACCAGTCACGTGTTCTTTTACAGATACCAATGAAGTTAATTCATCGTCATCAGCGACAGGAATGACTAAATCGACTTGTGAACCATATCGAATCATAGAGAATCTATTCCCTTGAAATACAGGGGTATTCTGCTGAATATGGAATGGTGTTATCGTATTAACATCATAATCACCAACCTGAACCATATAGTATTCTCTGCTAATGCCAGGAGAATAGACTTTATTAACGACACGCTGATTCAGGTATAAATAGTCGTCATAAATTAATTCAATATTCTCTTTATAAAAAATGTTACTCTCTACATCAATCATCGGTAGATTGTTGGTTTCCAGAGGTTCATGTTCCGCGTAACTCAGGATGCCATCATAGGGAACTCTATTAACATGCACATCATAACATGTCATAAAGATACCAATGACAAGTGAGCGCTTGTCATAATGCTTATCTCTGATAATGTCCTGAATGCTGTATTTTTTTCCTTTTACTTCAGTAATCGCCTCATCTGGATTTATTATTCCACTATAGATAACAAATCCATCAGCAGGAGATAGAAAATACCTATCATCCGTATTGATAGTTCTCGCGGGATCCCTGAAAAAACCTTCCTGAAAATAAGTTTCAGGCGGTAGATCAGGCAGTCCATTAAATATTGATTTAATGGCTTCATTCATTGTGTTCTTCATTATTACCTCTAAAAAATGCTCATCAACTGGAACATGAAACAGAGAAAAAACAACATGATGCAAACATTTACCGCGAGATATGGTACAGCCTATTATTAATGATTCAATTTTATTTTATTTGGGGGTATATTTATTTTTTGTTTGTCATTAAACATAATTTCACCTAAGTAACCTGAATCGATAAATATATAAATGAATAAATATAAACTTAAACTGACTAAATATAAATTTATCGATGGTATGAACGATGTGGAGTAAGGTAGTTTATTATATATATATGTCAGTGACATTTATCACAAATGTAATAAAAAATTTAATTAAACAGGGTTTATCAGGTCAAATTTTGGTCCGCTTCAACATTAAGAGTAATATCCTGTGATTTGAATAGAAATGTCACTTTTTCAAAGTAGGTTAGCATATAATCTGTACAATACAGGCCCGATGTAAAGAAGTGACATGTTTAAACCGAATATGGATAAATTAAATTTATGAAAGCGATTTCAATAGTTGCACCAGCAGGACAGAACATTGCTGCTGGCAAGAAAACATTAGAAATCAGAAAATGGTATCCAAATCTCCCAGATAATGAAGATTTGTTGATCATCGAAAATCAGCATTACCTGTTAAAAGACGGAGACGAAGAAATAGGGAAAGCCGTTGCGATCGTTAAAATCAGAAACATTCGACCATTTGAAGAACAAGATATTGAGGCTGCATGTGCATCGAGTAACGACACAAAGCATGTACAGTGCAACCCCCCATTTATAGCTAAAAGGAAATAAGATATGCGTATTCGCTGTTCAGCGCGTTTGCTGATCATTAGCCCATCTAATCGAGTATTATTGTTTAATTTTGTACATAATGACGATGCGTTAGCCGGTCAGTCATATTGGGCTACGCCTGGAGGAGGCGTTAAAAAAGGAGAGTCTTTTGAACAAGCCGCTATTAGAGAACTTCGTGAAGAAACAGGTATCCGAAAAGATAATGTTGGACAATGTGTTGCTCAAAGAACATTTGAAATGATTCTCCCTAGTGGAGAGGCTGTTTTAGCAAAAGAACATTTTTATATCGTAAAGTTTGATAAAGAAGATATCAACACCACTGAATGGACTGAAAATGAAAAATCAGTTATTAAACACCATCATTGGTGGGAAATCGACCAACTTATCAATACCTTGGAGATTGTTTATCCCAATAATATACCAGAAATATTTTCTACCGCGGTAAAAAACAATATCCTTCAGGAGCCGTGACAGGGCTCTTGAATCTTTCTTCCAAATATTTCTTCTGAGCGAGATTGAAGAGTGACTAATGCTTCAAGCATATCGTCATTATTTAAAGAACGTTGGGATTTCTTTTCTGTCGGCTTTTTGCGCTTACGTGATGAACCATCACCAGCAGGAATGCTTTGTGAACGGTTATTATCAACAATTGCTCTCTGATCAATTTCAGAGAGCCTATCGTAGATAGCTGAACTCGTCTCAGCACATATTGTTTGAATGTTTAATTCGCGCATGGCACGCTGACGAACATCTTAACTTAGCCCAGAGCGGACATTACAACTTTTACTACTACACCATAGGTTCGCATAATCTCGAACCGCGTTATGTTTAATTGCTAGGCTGCTAAAATAGTGGTGGCAGCATAGCAATTTAGCATAACGTGGATTGTGCGAATCCCCGCTCCGATCTTTCCTGCCCCCCCGCCCAAAAGCCCACACCCCTTGACTCCCTAAACTAGTACATGAGGGGATATGGGCGTTATTTATTCACATTCTGATCGCACTGCATTAGGTGTTCAATTTTTGAATTCCTATAACGGTTATTTTGATTCATTTCACCGTCAGCATCAGCCCTTACAATCCCAACCTGAATATCACAAAAACATTGCTCGTTTCGCTCAGTCAAAACGGGATTATTTGTTCTCTCGGCAGCGTTATATTCAAGTATTTGGGGAGCAGGAGGGAGTTTTTTTACCGTCTCTTGATTCTCGCGTTCATCAAATCATTTTTTTATTTGAAGTCGATTCGTTACCTGAGTTTTCCCTTGATTGGCGTATGTATGTTGCTTATTTGGCATCTGGATTTGGTTCTTTTTCTATCTCTGTAGCGCAAGCTGTTTGTAGTTTAGTTAAGGGATTAGGTGTCGATAAAGCGGTAACAAGATTAGAAATGGCTTATTCTTTGGCGTTTGCAACTCCAGACGGTAAAGGAAAAGGCATTAATCTTTTCTGTTCAGATGAAGATCTGCAATTAATTGCGGGTGATTTTGTTCAATCGCTATCTGATTCATCTTTATGGTCTTGGTTTGATTCATCTGATGATCGGGATGCTTTTTGTGATGCTTTTATTGAAACTATTAAGAATCGCGTTGAGCAGGATTTCAATTTTTCTGCTGATACTGTGTCGAATTTGATTCGAACTCGGTCTGGTAGTTCACTCCTACATAGGAAATTCGGCGTTATTTTACGCTTTATGAATCCTTACTTTGTTCGTCGTTACTTAGACAGGCAACGCCTTTCCAGAGTGCTTGAGATCTCCCGTATTTTGATGATGCTTTCACCGTTAAAGCCGTATTCCTCTGATTGGTTACTTTCACACTATAAACATAAGGATGCCAAAACATTGCGTTTTCTTGAGGCAATGGGAATTTTTGATGCTGATGAAAAATTAGTTTGTAGCTTGAAAGAGGCGTTTGATTCCTCTGTTTCTAATCGTAAAAATCGGGTTGTCGAACTGATAGTTCGTGCGAAAGGTGTTTGTTCATTAGCCGAGAATATGGGCTTGCAGGGTTATTTTATCGTGTTGACTTGTCCTTCTCGCTTTCATTCAGTCAGAACAGTGAAGAACAGTAAAACGGGTAAAGCTTTTCATCTTGAAAATCCACAATGGGTTGAGAATGGAATGCCGACTGTTCGTGATTCTCACCAATGGTTATTGGACACGTTTACTCGTGTCCGTAAACGCTTGGATATCAGTCCTGTGAGATCAACTGTGTCGCTATCGGATAAATGGCGCATTACAGGTGAGTTAGTTAAAGATGGTAGGGCATATGTGATTCTGGCTGACAAGCAAGGTCGGTTGCGTCTCGAACCCCGAAGCCAGTTTCAGTATAGCGGGCGGCTTTTACAGGGGGATATTGAGGGGCAGGTAGTGAACTATTATTCTGGAGGAATACAATAATGAGAAAAGGGCTATTTATTATTTTTTCTTTGTTGGCCTTATCAGCGCAGGCCAAGAATATAGATTTCAAGCTGGAAGCTGTGCCGTTACCCAAAGCGATTGGGCTTATCTATGATGAAGTCTTGCAAAGACCTTATATGCTTGATCCGAATCTTGCCAGTGATACCAGTCTGATAAGTTTTCATGCTACCGATAAGCAGGATTTTAACCAGTTTATTGTCCGTTATTTCCAGAATATGAATATTAATGTTCATGAAAAACAAGGCGTTGTTTATCTTGTTAAAGTAAAACCGCCTGAACCCAAAGTAATTAAACAGAGTTTTGTTTATAGCCCAGTCCATCGGGATGTTGAGTACTTACAGGGCTTTTTAAAATCAGAGGGTGAAGTGGCGGCCAGCGGTGATAAGCTGGTTTTTTATGGCACTAAAAACGAAATTGTACGGGTTCAGAGTGTATTAAGTTCGGTTGATGCGCCATCGCGTGAAGTGGTGGTAACCGGTTATGTCTTTGAAGTCCAGGATATTGAAAAAGAAGGTAGTGGGATTAACCTCATGGCTAAATTGTTGTCAGGTAAATTAGGAATTAATATTGGCATAAAACAGAATTATGAGAATTTCATTACGATTAATACAGGTGGCCTTGATGCAATGGTTGAGCTGTTCCGACGTGATGAACGTTTTCATGTGGTGAGTAGTCCGACTTTGCGGGTTAAATCCGGCTCAAAAGGTAATTTTAGCGTCGGTTCTGATGTGCCCGTGTTGTCTAATGTGACTTATCAGGATGGACGGCCTGTACAGTCGATTGAATATCGTTCCAGCGGGGTAATTTTCGATATTCAGCCAACAATTAAAAGTCAGGCGATTGATTTAAAAATACAGCAGCAGTTATCCAACTTTGTCAAAACAGACACGGGCGTGAATCAGTCACCCACCTTGATTAAACGTGACATTGTTACTGATGTTTCGGTCAAAAGCGGTGAAATTATAGTGTTAGGTGGTCTGGCTGAAAACAAGGTAGAAGAGGGCGAAGCAGGATTCAGTTTTCTGCCAAAAGGCTTTTTAACAGGCAAGTCAAAAGCGAATACGAAGACCGATATTATCGTATTATTGCAGGTAAAAGTTATTTGACGTTATCGAGCACGGAAAAACCGCCCCCGCAGCGGTGCGAGGAGGCAGGATTTTTCGGCGCAGATAGCGTCATTGTGTTTTTATATTGGCTATAATCTGGATAAAAATAGAGTATCGGGTATTTGGGGGTAGATAGATATGAGAAATATTATCGGATATGAGCAACTTGATATTTTCTAGGTAATTAATTACTTAGAGGATATTTTTATGTCTGTGAAAAACCAGAGTCGTGACCGTCTTCCAAATGGAAGATTGAAATCTTATCGTCGGGTAGGGAGACAGTTTGCCAGTTGTAAAAAATGGTTTGATAAATCTCCGTCTTGGTATCGTAACTTAATGATGACCAGACCAGAACGGCGAGAAGTAAAACAACTTCTGTCTAAGGTATTAAACGGTAGCGATCCTGATGGGATGGCGTTTCCGATACACAATAAACCCTTTGCATGGTTTTATTGAATAGCGTCAATTTTGCCTATCTTTATATCATCGTTACAATGTAAGAATACTTATTTTAGTGATGACGGTAATTATGGTAATTACCGTAAGATAGTGGACTTTAGGAATCAGACGTTCATATCTAACGAACTAACCACTCATGTTTAGCGAACTAAGCGCTCATGTTTAGAAAAAAGGGAGAGGGGGATATGAAAAACTTAAAACACATGCAGAACTACATACCGAGTGGATGAAAAATCCTGAATATAAAGTAGAATATGAAGAATCCTCCGATGAAGAAGTGGAATTTCATATAATCCAACATAATAAAAATTAAAGAGAAAAAATCGTTTTTGATTCAAGGTTTGATAAACTTCGGGAAGTTTGAGTTTATTCTATTGTAATAGCTCTGATGATCGTAATGTTGCTCGTTCAATGGATTGGATGCCCGTTAGGGCATGTAAGGCGGCATTCGAAAGGTTATGGGAGAACAGGGCTAATCCGCCGATACAAAGGGGGGGCTGAATCAGGGAATACGAAACCCTCCCTTCACCCTGCTAAGCCCGTGAGCGAAGCGAACCACGGAATTATCAGACTCACGAAAGCAGAACGGTCGATAGACAAAAGGCTATTCAGCGGATACGGCGAACTAAATGCTCATGTTTAACAGAGTGAGTGCTTATTTTTAACGAACTAAGCACTCATGTTTAAGATGTTAAAGTTATAATAACTTATTAATTTTAAATGTTTTTTACAGTCTCGGAGCTAATAATTTTTTTATATTTCGTAGTCCTTCTAATCCACCTGGTATCATAAAACCTAATGTTCCATCATTATGATCTATAACTTCTTGGAGTTTGGCTGTGTTTTTGTATTTTTCAATCTTTGATAATGCATAAGAAGCATCTTCTATTAAATTGTATATTTTTATTTTTTTTATGTTTTCATGCCATTTTTTTGTTTCTTCATTGTAAATATATACACGATCAAATCCTCTTGTTATGCAATAACCAACTACTTTCCATTTTTTCAAGTTATTTTCCTTAAAGAAATTTAGTGGGGGATGTATATCAAAACAAATGTATTATTTACTAAAAACAGCCCATATAGCTAATGCTATCACTATGAATATTAAAAAATTTTTAGGGTTTGTTGGAATATGCATTACATTTTCCTCTTAGTGAGTGTGCCATGCTGTAGTGGCCTAAGGTTCTCTTCGGGTTTTCAGCCTTGCACCTGATGTTTTACAGAATGGCTTAAGTTTTTAGCTGAGATTTCCACGGCGCTTTATACCCCATGAGTTTTTTAAAACCTACATTATTAGAAAGCGGTTGCTCCAGTATTTGCATGAATGCATGATATTTTTCGTCGCTAACGAATAAGTGGTGCTGATCGAGTATAACTTCTTTATTATTAATAAGTAGTTGATTATTATTATTTTTAGTGTCTTTCATATCATTCCCTTATTAATCTATAAAAGAGTAAAATCTCCTCAGTAGAGGAGATCTTTGTATTTTTGCAGTTAGTTTTGAGTCTGTTGCTTAACAGCATGAATCAAGTCCTTTGCTGCATCTTTTGCATAATTATCAATCAAATGGTTAACAAGGTCTGTCCATGAGATAGATTTTCCCGCCACATGACTGGCATCTATTGCTAGTCGTTCAAGCTTCAATTTTCTTTCGGCGACAATAGCCATAGTTGTTCGCTTAGGTGTAGACATAACAGTGTTCGCCTTTTTATTAGTCAAAATCTTATATTGACTTATTATAGGTAAACATTCATGTAATTGTATCTTTGTACTTGTATAAGTGTTTACCATGTGGTAGATTTTTTTCAGTGCATGATTGTATATGTGCATATTTTGCTAACTGGAGCCATTGGAATGTGAGTTTTTTAGTCGGCTAGTGGAATGGTAGATCGGGTACTCAGGGTCAAACCTCAGTACTTTTTTAAAAGCCTTATGGATTCGCATAATCTATAAGCGTTATGTTTAATTGCTAGGCTGCTAGAATAACGGTGGCAGCCTAGCAATTTAGCATAACGTGGATTGTGCGAATCCCACGCCGATCATACAGTTATAACCCCTAACTTTCGCTCTCTCTTGGTTACAAGAGAGGGGCTATGAAGATCATCTATTTCGATTACATCGCAGGTTTTGGCATCAATGCTCTTGTTGCCGATGAATGGGATTTTTACCCGTCTGTTGATGAATTGATGTATGAATGCACCTCCCTTTACGGCAATCAAATAGTGTTCGTCTCTACGGCCGCTACTTCTGGTAATTTCACTGGCTATCAGGAATCTTTAAAATGATGACTGATAGAAGCGTTATTATTGATTATCTGGCCTTTTCTGCGCCGCTTTCATGTATGAAAGATGTTCATACTTTTCAGGAAAAAGGGCATGAATGGCGTAAATATGAATTTTTGCCATCTTATCGGCATTATCAACACAGTCAATTCACTGAATCAGTATTAGGCAGAGATTACGAAGCGTTACCTGATTCAGGTGAGGTGTTTTCTTCTTCGATTGAAGATATCAACCGTAAGGCTGAACGTTATAACAGAGAATTATTGTCCTGTTTACATTCACGCCTGAGACGTTTTATCGCTGCTGTATTTGGATTATTTGTTGGTCCTGCTCGCGGTGCAGGTGGTTTTGCTTATCAAGATTCAGCCATTCTTTATTCTGAAGATGGTGGATATGAGCATTTCGGCATGATCTACTGGGGTGGGAACAATGGCACTTTTTACGTTCAGATCGGCGGAAAGGGCTGTACACATGTTATGAGTGGCACAACACCGGAAAAAATCTATAAGTGGCTTAAACATTTAGATATTACGTCATTAAAACGTTTGGATCTCGCTACTGATGATTATGATGGTGTATTCACTTGCCATCATGCGTTATCAGCCTATAAAGATGATGCGTTTTATGGTGGTATGGGTCCAAAATCTAAATTAGGCAATGCTCATGAAATAGATGCAACAGGGAACTATACCAAAGAAATCGTAACTGTGGGCTCTAGGCAATCACGTGTTTATTGGCGAGTTTACAATAAAGCCCTTGAGCAAAAAGTTTCCGGCACTTGGTATCGCTCTGAGACTGAATTAAAAGGCGTACCAATTGAGGTACTTTTAAATACACAAGGAACTTATACAGGGTTGTGCCCTTATGCAGCTTCCATCAATCCGACGAAGCCTGCTGCCATTCCTGTTCTTTTAGGTCGTAAGGCTGTTGATGCTATTGAGTCTAAAGTTAAATGGCTTAGAAAACAGGCTTCTTCCTCTATCGCAAAACTTATTCATTTTTTTGAAGGGGACACTCAAGCCGTTCTATCAATGATAGTGCGTGATGATCACATTTCTGATTTAAACCTGAAATTAGATTTGCCCCCAATATATCAAACACTCATAAATGAGAAATTAGGAGTATCACAATGTCCGTTTTAGAAAAAATTCCATTTTATATAGAAGTCACTGCCGCTGATGTGAAAATAGAACAAAAGACACGTACTAATAAAAATACGGGCGAAATTACTCCCTATTATACACAGCGTGTTATTGCGCATATGGGGCCACGCTCAATGTCAGAGACAGTTATCACATTGTCAGAGCCAAATCCGTTACCAGAGGGGAAGTATTTAATTTCTGGTTCTAGTTTATATCCAGGTAAGCCATTTGGCGATAATCCACCTCGCCTTGAGTTTAACCAGTGGAATGTTTCTTATGTTCCGATGGAAACAGTTAAGCACTTAATAAAGCTATAGGAGAATTCTATTTAATAAGGGGTGGCAATGTCCTCTTTGACGGGTTCTATTTGCGACATGTCTAATAATTGTCAAAAAATATTATTGGACATATCCAATCAAATTCCAATTTCTTACGATTACCCTTATTTGGGTAAAATATGGGGATTGGCATTTAGTTCTGTAATTACATTATATTTATTTTCTTTTGGTTTAGGTCAAATAATACGCATGGTTAAACATGCTTAATAAAGGAATTTTAAGGATGTCTATAAAATCTTTTTGTAAAAAAGTAGCTTTAGGTGCAACTTTGGCTGTTTCTTCTGTCTTTGCTTTTGCTGATGATGCTGCGGGTAAAGCCGGGGATGTGGATTTGTCTGCATTGACTAATAATATTGGTTTCGGCGGTGTACTTATTGCATTAATGGCAGTTGCTGGATCTATTATTACTTTGTATGCAGGTTTTGCAGGAATTAGATGGGTCTTGAGAATGGTTAAGGGTGCTTAATCCAATTTACTTTAATAGGTTAAGGGGTGAAAGCCCCTTTTTTTATTTATGAATGCTGACTTATTAACGCTGGTTGTTTTTATTTGGGGGCTTTTATGCGCATGGGCTGTCATTCAGGGTTTCAAAGGTTAATAGTTTATTCATTTTGTTTTTTATTTTTATTTATTAGTTGTCCTAGTCCAGTTAAAGCTAATCCGGCTGTAGTGGCGGGGGTGGGAATATTAGGTCGGGTTATTGCACAAACTGTAGCAAAAAGGGCTGCGACTCAGGCAGCTGCACGATACCCACTGACAGAGGCTGCTGCGGGTCGTTACGCTCTTGATCAATCCATTAAAGCAACAGTAAATGGAATGTCTCGTGAGGCCGCAAGGAGAGCTGCTAGTGTTCCTGCGAATTCTTATTTACGCAAAGCAGGACAGGCTACTTGGGCGGGTGTTACGGTTGCGGGCGGTGTTATGACAACATCGGAGCTTATCGGTGCTTTCCGTTCTGGTGATTTGGCGGTTTCTACTGATGGTGTTTCATTGGGAAATGGTAAATATGAGGTTAGGGTAGGGGGGCGCACTCAGATTGTGGACTTTGAACCATCAGACGATCAACCCGTTATTCTTTATGGTGATTCTATTGGTGGTGATATCGGCATAACGGTAACTCCACCTCGTCCGGTTGTGGTTAATAATTTTCCTCTTAATGATATTAAAATAGGGCTTTTCCCGATTCCTTCGGGTATTGTTAAATCAGCTTTTTTTGATAATAGTCGCGCAATTTATGAAGTTGATATTGATGATAATACAGGTGATTACTATTTTATAGAAGATGACAGCATAGAATCTGTTCAGAATGCTACTATCTTTGAGGCTATGAGAGAATTTGAAAGAAAATATGAACCTGTAATATATGAGGCTAATGGTGACAATGTAACTTTTGAATATATATCTACTTCTTATAGTATAGATATTTTAGATTTTATTCCTAGAGAGAGCAGTAAATTCCCTTCTTATCACGGCGTTAAAAACTATATTGCTGATGCGGTTACGTCTTACGATTCAATTGTTCCGGCTATTTTACATAAGAAAACGTTGAAAAGTTCATATGACCCTTGTGAATATATTACTGTTTCCGATGTTGTTGATGGCAATAAAACTGATTCACTTAAATATATGTGTACGCCACCAAATGAAAATGATTATGTTATTGATGATTCGCGCATTAGCTCTACTATTCATTTATCGTTAAATGTAGATTATAAAGGGGATTATTTTAATAAAAAAAATAAATCAAATTTAATTAAAACTGTTTCCGCCAATGAATTGGCTGATATTCTCAGTGATAAACCATTAGATAATTATATTATTGCTGATTTAATTACTGATTTATTGCATGATGCAGCTTTACAAGATGGTTATCAAGGTATTCCTGTTTCTGATGATGATTATATTTCAGAATCAGAGATAGCTGAGGCTTTAAGAGCATTAGGCAAGGATAGGTTAACAGCCCGTGATTTATTTTCACCATATCAAAACATTGAGATAGACCAATCAACCAATGAAACAAATATTAATAATATTGGAGGTAAAACCGATGTTAATGTTGAAGCTAAAGTTGATTTAGGCGAAAACCCTAATATTAAATCACCGGATTTGGAAGAACCGCCTACAGGAAGAGATATAATCGAACCGATTAAAAATAGCATGCCTTTTCTTTCTGATTTTAAATTGTTGGGTAGAAATGCAACTTGCCCTACAGTTAACAACCATTTTTCATTGATGGGATATGACTTTAATTTAGTGATTGAAAGTCATTGCCCGCTTATTGAACAAAATAGGAATTTCATCGAGCTTATTGCGTCTTTGATTTGGGCTTTAGTCGCGTTACGTGTGATTTTAAGCTCTTAAGGGGGGGGTTATGTACGGTATTTTACTTTCTGCGTTGAATGCGATTCTTGGTTATATATTACGTACTGTTGTTATTAAATTTGTGGTCTTTGGTGCGTTGTATCTTGTCGTTAAAGAATTGATGTCTGTTGTCGTCGAGTTGTTGCCTAAAAGTACGAATATTCAATCTTTGTTTGATTTGCTTCCTGATGCGGCTTGGTACTTTATCAATTTGTTTCAGGGTACTTTTGGCGTGAGCTTGGTAGTTACCGCTTGGTTTACGCGTTTCATCATTCGCAGAATTCCAATTATCGGGTAACTATTATGTCTATTACAGCTTATTTTGGCGTTCCTGGTTCTGGTAAGAGTCATGAGTGTGTGAAAAGTGTCATTCTTCCGGCTTATATGAAAGGTCGTCGGATTGTAACTAATATTGATGGCATTAACCCTGATGCGATTCGTGATTACGCTAAGAAACTATCTAAGGGTAAAGATATAGCTTTAGGTGAGATAATTTCAGTTACTGATGAAAAGGTTATGCAGGCGGGTTTTTTTCCTTATAAACGCAATGATCAAGAGGGATATTCTTGTAATGATTCTTTTTGTAAAGCTGGTGATTTGATTTGTCTTGATGAAGTTTGGCGTTTTTGGGGTTCTGATAAGGATTTGACACCGGAGCATCGTTCTTTTATTGCCGAACATCGTCATTTTACTGATCCTGATAGCGGGTTGTGTTGTGATTTAGCGTTGATGAATCAGCATCCTGATACGATAGCGAGATTTATAAAGACGCGTATTGAAACCTCTTTCAAGATGACAAAATTAGTGATGATTGGCGCTAAGAGTCGTTATCGTGTTGATGTTTATAACGGAGTAAAGTTGAATAAGTCTAATCGTACTACGTATTATCAAAATAAGTACGATAAGAATGTTTTTAAACTTTACCATTCCTACAATGGAGGCAAGGGTAGTGAAGCAACTGTTGATTCTCGGCAAAACGTTTTTAGCCAAACTAAATTATGGGTATGTATATTTGGGTTTTTACTCTTACTTAGCTGTAGTAGTTATTTTATCTACGAGTTCTTTACTGGTAACGCTAACGATAATCCTGTCGTGGTTGGTTCTGTTACTGACTCTGGTTTGGATAGACAAGTTGACCAGTTTAGGAGCAACAATGGTGATAACAATTTGCGAGAGGGAAGCGGAAATCAAGGAACTCAAGGAGCAGCAAGAGAAAAAATAGCAGATCCTCCTATTTCTTCAAAGTGGCGTATTTCCGGTTTTTTAAGTATGGATAATTATAATTACGTCACTTTGGTGAATGCTTCCGGTGATATCAGACTGGTTAATAAAACTGAATTTCATGGTAAAGGTATCATGATGTTCGGCTTTGTTGATGGGGAAAAAGTGACTTATTTTAGTGGTGTATCAAAATGAAAAAAATACTTTCTGTTATTTTATTATCTGCTATTCCTTATTTTTCTTTTGCGAAAGGTGTTAATTTTTCTCTGGATGGCGTTTCTATTCCTAAATCTGTTAATTTTATTTACGGTCAAGTATTTAAAAAACCCTTTATGATTTCACCGGAAGTCATTATTGATGAAAGATTAGTGTCATTTCATATTACGCCTGACCTTGATGAAAAAGAATTTTTTGTTCGTTACCTTAATAATATGGGAATTGGGGTAATGAAAAAAAATGGAGTGGATTATATTTATAAGTTGAAAGTTGTCGAACCGGTGATCCCTCAGTATACCTTTGTCTATAAGCCTCAATATCGTTCTGTGGGTTACTTAACGTCTGTTTTGTCCAGTGTCGTTCAGGGTAGGTTTGGTCATGGTGGTTCGATGTCTACCTATGTGGGCGGCTCTAAAGCCCCTAATCATTCCTCTGGCACGAATGCCTTTAGTTCTTCGGGTGATATGTTGGTTTTTTATGGCACTAAAGCGGATATTTCACGGATAGAGCAGGTTTTACCGTCTGTTGATACGGTGTCCGACGAGGTTTATGTAGGTGGCTATGTCTATCAGGTTCAGACAACGGAGCGTAACGGTTCAGGTTTGGCATTGGCGGCTAAACTACTGAGTCAGCGTTTTTCTATTCAGATTGGCGGCAATGGTTCAGGGATCGGTATGGACAACTTTATCAAGTTTTCTTCTGGCAATATAAATGCGTTAGTTGAGATGTTTAATACTGATTCTCGCTTTACCGTGGTAAGTTCGCCGTCTCTTCGGGCGCGTTCGGGTACATCGGCTTCTTTTTCTGTGGGTGAAGATGTTCCGGTACTGGGGAATGTCAGCTTTTCCGGCGACAGGCCAATTCAGTCAGTTGAATATCGTTCTTCGGGTGTGATTTTTAACGTGATGCCGGAAGTAAGACAGAATGTAATTGATTTGTCTATCAGTCAGGAATTGTCTAATTTTGCAAAAACGCATACAGGGGTTGATAACTCACCAACGTTGATTAAACGTAATATTCAAACGTCTGTTTCTGTGAATGATGGCGACATTATTTTGATTGGCGGATTGGCTGATAATAAAGATACGGATGCGAATACTGGATTATCATTCTTACCGTCTTGGTTCTCTAGTAGCAGTAAAGAAAATACAAAAACCGATATAGTAATAATTCTGCAAGCTAAAAAGGTGAAACGTTAAGATTCACCCCCGCAGCGGTGCGAGGAGGTGGAATCTTAACGTTTCACCTTGTTACTGAGTGGTGGTTAATATATAGGATTTAATTATTTTTATTGCTACTAGATATTTTGTTCGGTTTTGGATGCCCGTTAGGGCATGGAAGGCGGCACGCGGTAGTTTCTGGGAACACCGTTGTCAATCCGCCGATAAAACGGGGGGACTCCATCAGGGGGCACGGAACACCTCCACGCCCTGCAAAGCCGTCTTTTAGCGGGCTGTCCGCGACACGAAAGTTGGACGGTCGCAGACAAAAGAAATGTTCGGCTGGCACGGGATAAAATGTCTCGATGTATGTATATAATAAAAAATGGATGCCATGTAAACATCATTAAATAGCAATGTTTTTTAATTTTTAAATGGGTAACTAATAGACATTTATGATAATTTGAACTGAATTATGTGATGTATTTACTATTGTAGTAATGATTTGTATAAATTAAAAATTAGGATAAGCATTATTGAGGGACTTAAATAAAAAACAAAAATAACTAACCTAGGAGTATTGATCATGGCAATTGTATTTGCGTCAATAAATCCACATAACAATCCTATACAAACATCAAGCACCAATTATGTTGATATACCTGGTTTGGAAATCGATGTCTCAAGATATTCTAACTCACCAGGTTTAACAGCATTAATCACCTTAAATGTACCAACTCCCTATGCTTCAGGTAACAATTTCCCTGGAGGGAATTTTGTTATTATAACCGATCAAGGTGAACAGCTAGCTTTCGGTGGGTTTACTTACAGTAATAAGAGTCCAGAATCTTATGGACGTACACCATTCACACTAGTTGCCAGTTGTTCTCTTGCATCTAACATTTCTGTCATAAAAGCGCAGTGGAGCAATATACGTGGTAGCACGGTCCATATTGATTCATATGCATCTATTTCTGCGATTATTCAGTGTAGTTTTGGTTAATTTCAGATCAAGTAATATTTTGATAGTAAAAATCCGCCTTCTATAGAAGGCGGAATTAAATTTGATAGAGAACGCGCTCAGGGTAACAAACCTTAATACTTTTTTTAAAAGCCTCATGGGTTCGCATAATCTATATTATGTTAAATAACATGTAATTTACAATAACTATCATAAGATAGATTTTTTCAGTCAATTAGCTTCTTGTACCCTGCTTGGCTTTTTTACGTGTTGGGAATTTAATAACTTCGTATTTCGCATAATGAATCGTTATCATATTGTTGGAGACTGAAACCTCTCAGAAGTTTCAGTCATGAAAATATCAAAAAAATATGCAGCTAGTCGCCGTTTTTTCACCTTGGCTTCTTTTCAAGATGCTTTTTTTGTTGCAATAACCACTTATCTAGTTCATTTGCGAACCGCTGGCGATCACGTTGGTTTAAAGTAGCAGGCCCTCCCGTTTGGATCCCACTCGCTCGCATCGTATCCATAAAATCACGCATAACTAGGCGTTCACGTATTGTCGCTTCACTATAACGTTCACCGCGTGGATTGAGTGCTATTGCACCTTTTTCGATCACTTCAGCAGCAAGAGGAATATCTGCTGTAATCACTAAGTCCCCGATTTCTGAGCAACGAACAATTTGATTGTCAGCAACATCAAATCCAGCCGGGACTTGTAACGTACGTAAAAAAGCGGATGCAGGTACACTTAATCGTTGATTTGCCACGAATGTAACTCGTACTTTTTCACGTTCAGCGGCACGATATAATATTTCTTTTATAACCTTAGGACATGCATCAGCATCTACCCATATAGACATAACAGCCCCTCTCAATTTCATATTCTTAGCTATATCAAGGATATTCCCACGATTTTTAAAATAATTAAACTGTTATGGCATTCTGAGTCTGACATGGGGCGCCTAATTCAAACAAAACATCAAACATGATGGGAGTATCACAGATTCATTAACACACAATCGTGCAGTGAACTTACCGTGATCTGAAGTTCTTGCTGGCGATTTCGCCAATCTTCTTCACATCCTCTCAAATAGGTCTCCCGCGCATCGGCTAAAACTGTGGCCTGTATGGCTGGAAGGCGAGCAGCCGCCCAATCGGCAGCAGCATCCTTAGAAACAAATTCTCCAGTAACTAATGTTCGCCACATACGCGCCAGCGTTAGCAAAACATTGCGTTCATCTCCCTGTAATGTTCCAATTAAATCCGGCAGGACATCTTTAATAGCCCGGCGAATATCCGATCTTGAAATAGTTGGCAGAAGACTGCTTGCGTTCGGGCCGACCAGTGATATCGCTTCCTGTCGTGAAGGATATCGGCCTGATATCCTCATTAAATCAGCAGTAAGACATTCCCTAACCTCTGACGTCATCGGCTGGTCAATGACCACAAGCAAATCTACGTCACTGAGAGGACGAAGACCACCAACCACAGCCGAACCATGAAGGTAGATAGCTACCAGCGATTCCGCTAATCGCTTCTGGATAATCAACAACGCTTTATCTGCTTCGGAAGGAATGTACATAAGCAATTACCATGTATTTGTGTTGTCTATTTGAATACCAATAGATTTATCCCCGATGCTTCCCAAGATAAAAACAATGCTACAGGGCATGTCAAAATACCTGAGATAAACCCAATAACAATCAGATGGTAAAGTTTTCTTTTATTCGTTTTTTGAATAATAGGATCCAATTTTTTCTGATATTGCCAGTACTTCATGGCGAGGTACAACAATCCGAACAATGAACTGAGATGCTGTAGAATTTTATATATACTTATCCCCTGCCCGTTGGTAATGGGATGGAAAACGTGAAACTGTAGCAAAGGAATTAGCTCGACAAAAAAACCTTTATTGTGTGTAAACGCATCCCAGACAATATGGGTTACAGCGCCTATAAATAGCGACAGCACAAAAACAACCCTGTCCTTATTATCCTGTTTTTCATAACAAGTAAAAGATATTGGGAAAAGGACGGATAAAGGACATGACAATAAGCGTACAATCAAAAAGATCAATAGACATAAAGGAAATGCGGTATAAAACCATCCGGGTAAATGATGCGCAGTCGTTGCAACATCATATAACCCAACCGAGTAAAAGAAATCAGGAGACAAACTGCCAATAATCAGCGCAGGTAAATTCAATAACCTTCCCCCCGGAAGACTCTTCAAAGGAAAGACGGCTGCTGGATGTGAAAATGTCCATGGCATTATGAAAAATCCTGAAACAAATGTTAAAGTCAGCGATAGAAAATTATCATATTCAGCCCGGTAAACAACATATTATTGTGTTTGTAGATAATGTTACTACCCTGCCTGCGTTGTTTGATCTCAATCCTAATTGAGGGTGCCTCTAATTTAGGAAGTTCGATAAATGCTATTCAAAAGTATTTTTATAATTATGAGGCAATGCGATAAACCCCTCTTCTAGCCCGTGGACTTCCATACCTTCCGGCATCGCCTCCCCAACAGTTACCTGACGAGACACAGCCTGACGTTTTAAATCCGGCCGCCAATTTACTGTTAATTTTCCGTTGCTATCGTGAGTTAGCGCTGCTTCTGGTACAACAATACCCTGTTCATTGCGATAAACAACAATATTGACTTTAGCACTCATACCGGGCCTGATGGGGTAATCCTGTTTCATGGATGAAATGACTTTAATCACAACATCATAATAAATCGCTGATCCTGGTTTATCCGTGCTTACACTTTGCATAGCAATAGCTTCAATTTCTCCATCCAGAGAGTGATCAGAAAATCCCTCCCCGCTGATTTTTACTGCCTGCCCTTCTTTAAGTTTGGCGAGATCGGTTTCTTCAACCTGTGCCAGTACCTGATATTGTGTTGTGTCCATCACCTCCAGTAAGGGCATCCCTTCGGTAACCCGAACGCCTGTCTGAATCGTTAAGAGTTTCCCCTTTTCTCCTTGTGAAGCCCTAAGCACGACGCCCGAAAATGGCGCTTTAATTTCTTTATGAGAGTATTGTTCCTGTAGTGCCTGATAGCGGCTTGTTGCATTTTGAAGCTCCATCTCTGCAACACGTACATTACTAGCGCTGCCTTTTTGTCGAGTGGAAGCAAGATCATCCTGTACTGAAGCAAACTCCGTTAGTTGTCGGCGAAGTTGCTGCTCAAGATTTTCCACTTCCATTCGTGGAACGATGCCACGTGAAAAAAGAGCCTGTGTTTTTGCGAGATTATTTTTCAGTTCCATAACCATATGGTTCGCATTTTCGACGTTTCTTCTGGCCCGGATGACTTCCTGGCTGTTTTCCCAGTCATGCAATTGATCAACGGCAGATGAAGCCTTTATCATCTCAACTTGCGCTTGCCGAAGCTCAATATCAAGTTTTCGGGTATCAAGCGTAACTAATGTCTGACCAGTGTCGACGCGCTGTCCTTCTTTAACCAAGACTTGTTTGATAATTGCATCAAATGGGGCGGGTATGGTTTCAAGACGCCCGGATTGCAGCTTACCTACCAAGCCTAGTCGTTTTTCGATAAGACCGTGTTTTACCTCAATCCACTGCACTGATCCCTGAGCTGGCGATTTTTCTGAGAACAAATGCCCTGAAAACAAAAAGGCAAAAAAACAAGCCACCACTACAAGTGTGCCAACTATGGCCCGTCGATAACGTTTAAGGATTGATTGTTTATTCATTGATCGTTATCTCCCAGCTTTCCAGTGTAGTGCCAAGAATTTGATCCAGTTCAGCCTGAGAATTAAGGTACCGGATAAGCGTATTCAGGCGTGCATTTTCGGCATTTCTCAGGTCGGTTTCAAAACTCAGGACCTGAAAGTTGCTGGATCGCCCTGCCTGTAATTTTTCTTGTTCAATTTCGAGTTTCTTTTGAGAAAGTGAGCTGGCTTTTATTGCTAATTGATATTCCTGCCAGCGTGATTCTGTATCGCGGATGGCATTGATGACTCTTTGTTCCAGATTTATTCTTGCCTCCTCCAAATGTAACACCTGCTTCTGGACATTAACTTTGGCCTGAACTTCGGTTTGTTTCTGTGTCATATCACCTATTGGAATATCCAGTTGTATACCCACATAATTTTCCCAGTTTCGGGTTTCAGAAGAGGATGAGCGATACTGGGACGTACCGCCAACCAGTGATAAATCCCAGAGCCGATTATTTCTGGCCTGCAATAATTGAATATCTGCCACTTTTGCAGAAAGCAACTGAATAAGATAACCCGGCTGCTGAGCCTGTGCCTTTTGAATTGATTGTTCAACATTCAGACTGACGTGGGTTCCTTTTAACTTATCGGTAGCATAGATGGGCGTTTTGAGGTTCAGAGCGAGTAATTTAAGTAATGCCAGCTTCGCGGCATGTACACTGTTTTCAGCCTCTTTGGCCGAAAGCTCCTGCATGGCCAGATCAGCCTGCGTTTGTATGATATCTGTCTGAGCCATTCTGCCGGCATCAATCAACTCTTTGTTAGTTTCAACTAATTTCCGCATACGCTTAAGAGAAGCGACAGATAATGCTTGTTGCTCCTGAGCATGAAGTAACGCATGGTATGACAGGATAATCTGCGTAATTGAATCGGAAATAGTCGCTTTTAAATTCAAACGGTTGGTTTGTTCCTGAAGTCTGGCCAGTAAGACCGGAGCATGGTTAACATCTGTTCCTGCTCCTCGCAAAAGAGGCTGTATCACAGTAATGCTGGCGCCATCATTGTGAACGTTGTTTATCCCCGATTTAGTGTTATCACGAGTCCAAGAAAGCGTGAAGCGAGTTCCCAGAGGAGTGAGTAATGTGGCTTTAGGAGACAGGTTGGTTTTCCTAAAATTTGCATCCTGATTTTTACCAGCAATGTAACGCCCACTTAGCTGTAGCTTTGGTGTGAATCGATCTTCTGCTACCCGTAAATCAAATTTCTGAGCGATACGGTCCAGATAAACACTGCGGATTGCATAGTTATTCCTTAAACCAAGCCATATCGCATCGCTCAATGACAGGCCTATAACCTCCCCTACGGCGTCCTTTCGCAGACTGTAATCAGATCCTGATAAAGTTAACCGTTCCTGTTCAGATGCAGGGATCCCTGTTCGGGGAAACAGGAAAAATAAGGTCAGAGAGCCATAAAGGAAATATTTTTTAATCATCACGTAATGCCTGTACGGGTTCCATTTGAGAGGCTTTATGTGCGGGATAAAAGCCGGAGATAAGTCCCGCTACAATTGAGCTACCTATTCCTAAAGGAATAGATAAGGGGGCTAAAGAAAATGACCAGCCAGAATAAAGTACAAAAAGAAAGGCGACGATGACACCGACTAATGTACCAAGGATTGCGCCGGCAAAAGTCAGTGCCGCAGCTTCATACAAAAAAAGACGTCGGATATCCTGCGTTCTTGCGCCTAAAGCCATCCGTAAGCCGATCTCTTTTCGTCGGGCTGAAACATTCATCAGCATAACATTTGAAATCGCAATGCCGCCGGTGAGTAGCGAAATGCCTGCCAACCCGATCAACATAAAAGAAAAGGTTTTGTTTTGTTCTGTCTGCCCTTTCAATAGCTGTTGAGCAACCCGGACATCAATGTCAACCTCTGGAAACTTGCGCTTAAGTAATGTTAATAAATCCTTCGCATCGGTTTCTGTCGTTGTGGTCGTTATGGTGCGAGCGATGATGCCATTCAGGTCTGTATTGGGTGTTATTTTACGCATGGCATTTATAGGGGCAATCACCACCGAATCGAGAGAAAAAGGAAAAATGGGGTTTTGCCCTTTTACATCAAAGATGCCAATTACTGTGTATAAATAATTGCCAAGCTGAATCTGCTTGCCAAGTACACGGGAGGCATCCCCTTCACCAATGTTAACAGCGACTTCATTGCCAATAACCAGATAAGGAGAATGCTGATCATAATCAGAGATAAATCGGCCATAACGAAGTCGCAATTGCATAACTTCTTCAAGTTCCGCAGAGGAGCCTATTATGGTAAGTGTTTCTGTTTTCCCGTTATAGCGCCCAGGAGAAGAAGAATAGATCCAGGGTGCTGCTGAAAATAAACCAGGAATAGCCGTTGTCAGGTCGACCATTTTAATTGATGCACTATCAACTCCATGATTATAAGAGTTCAGATTTACTGTAATAACGTTGATATCAAGCCCGCTGAACATTTTCAATGCAGCCAGTGTGGCGTTATGCCCGGTATTAACAAATGCCACAACAGATGCGCAACCAATAGCAATACCCGATAAAGCAAGCAGAGTACTTCTTCCTGTTGCCATTAGGTTACGCCAGGCCTCTCTCCATATCATTAACACCGACATGCCATAGTTACCGGACTGACGATTATGATTATCAGGCATGAATTGCCATACCTCTGGTTTCATGCAACTGACCATCAATCATCCGTAATTCACGCTGCATATGGTTCGCAACCATAGAGTCATGGGTTATTACGACCAGCGTCATCGCGTTGTCTGTGTGAAGAGAAGCAAGTAACAGTAAAATCTCTTCTGCGGTTTGTTGATCTAAATTACCAGTAGGTTCATCAGCCAGCAGTAACGAGGGTTCCCCAACCAATGCTCTGGCGAGCGCTACTCTTTGTCGCTGCCCGCCGGATAAGTCAGCCGGATAATGCACGGCACGATGTGAAAGGCCCACCAAGTTCAGTTTTTCTCTGGCTATTTTATAGGCCAGTGAGGTAGGAATACCGCGGTAAAGAAGTGGCAGAGCGACGTTCTCTGTGGCTGTCATTCTGGCCAATAAATGAAAACTTTGAAAAACAAAACCAATTTCTTTATTGCGCATTCTGGCACGAAGATCAGCATTGGCTGTTGACATATCAACGCCGCAAAGAAAATATTTTCCAGAGGTGGGTTTATCCAACAAGCCGAGAATATTCAGTAAAGTGCTTTTACCCGAGCCCGATGTTCCGACAATCGCACAACTTTGACCAGCAAAAATTTGTGCTGTGATATTTTTCAGAACCGGTATTGGGCTCTCTTCTCCGTGTTGATAAACACGGGTTAGCCGTTGCATATTGATAACGGGCGATATCGGTATTGCAGGCTGAGTAGAATTTATAGGTTCCATTGTTTTTTATAATATCCCCACTTTAATATCTACATTCATCTTTATTAAAATATCTGGTTTTTGACACCATTAAGGAATTAATAATTAAATCACCTAAAATCAATGTTGTTATGGTTCATTACGTTTCAATTATAAATAAATTATTTTCTTTGTGTAAATAATAGCAGGGTTGTCATTGGTCATAAATTATGATAGTAAAGATTATATTTATAAACCAGAATATAAAAACATAGTCAGTTTCTAAATTTTAAAATTGTAATATCGTCAGATGATGATTTAGATTTAGTGTGCAATATTAAATGCAACTTTATAAGTAATCTTTTTAAATTTAAAATTCAAGATAATATTACAGGAGAGTGTTTATGTTCAAGAAATTATTAAAAGCTGGGGCATTAGCAGCAGCATTAATCGGAGGGATTGGGACTGCATCGGCTGGAATTTGTAATTCTGACAAACCCTCTTATATGAATGAGGGTAAATATTATAGATATGTCATTAATCCTTATGATAATTTTGCTAATGTATTTACTATATATGAGCCTACTATTGGAAAAACGATTACATGGTATTTTAAAGAGCGTATTGGAAAATGTGAATTTCATACCGGACGTAACGCTTTTCAAGCTTATTATGAAGGTAGAGAAAGTTAAAGTTCTACCAAAAATCCTCTAATTAGAAGCTTTCGGGATACTGATAAACCTCGTTGAAAATAACGGGGTTTTTGTGTAATAATATCCCTTATTTTTTCTTATTAACCTGTTTTAACGGCCTGTTATAACACTAGCTAAGTTTCCAATCTAAAATAAAGATATAATCAATTTTAAAATTGTAACATTATCTGGTAATGATTTAGATTTAACTTGTGCCACTACAACTACATATATTTTATAAGTAATACATTTAATCCGAAAGTTATAAAACTATTGAATGGACATTTTCTATGTTTAAGAAATTATTAACAGTTGGAACATTATTAGCAGGTATTACATTAACCGGAGGAGTTGGGGCTACATCGGAAAGCGTAACTATCCCTTGGCACAATTGCTCTTCTTCTCCTGAAGAATATAACAATGGCCTATATACTAAATATCTTGTTAAAGAGGGTATTGTTTTTCTTGATGTGCGTAATGAAAATGGAATTAGATGGTATTTAAAAGGCTTTAAAAAATTATACGGCTGTGGAATGAATGTTTATGTTGCTAAATATGAAGGTAGAAAATCATAGAAAAATTCTACCCAAATTATTTCAGCTCCTTCGGGAGCTGTTTACATATTCACTCAAAAAGTCGATAAATGCCCTGATTCGGGGACTTACAGCCTGGTCGCTGTAGTAAACAGCATTAAGTGGCATCGCGACAGGTAAACGTTTTTCAGCCAGTAGTTCAACAAGTACACCGCTGGCAATCTCCTTATCAATCATATAATCAGACAAACACGCGATACCATTACCCGTCACACATAGTTGTTTAAGAGTTTCACCACTGTTGGAAGAATGCCCCATTGTTATTTCATATGGCTGTCCGTCCTGACTGGCTATCGGCCATGTATTGAGTGATGGCGGTTCGGTAAAACCAAGACAAATATGGTCTTCCAGATCCTCAACGCATTGCGGTATACCATATTTTTTCAGATATTCAGGAGAGGCGACGATTTTCCGGTAGCTGGTAAAGAGCGGACGGGCTCTCAGACTGGAGTCGGTTAAGGTACCCACTCGAATGGCAATATCCACTTTGCGCTCAATTAGATTGATATAAGTTTCTGACGAAATCAGCGATAGCGTCATTTCTGGGTAACGTTCGTGAAAAGGTTTAATCAGCGGTACCAGTAAATGTAATACGACAGGTGTTGCAGCATCTATGCGCAATAAACCCTGCGGTGTATGTTTAGATTCCATGAGTTCGGTTTCAGCGGCCGCCATTTCTTGTAATACATGTTGGACTCGGCGGAAATAGCGTTCGCCTTCCTCGGTCAGGCTGAGTTGACGTGTTGTACGATTGAGCAGACTCACACCCAATTTATTTTCAAGTTTTTTTATCGAGCGGCTCACGGCGGAATTTGCCAATTGCAGATGTTCCGCTGCACGACTGAAATTCCCACATTCCACTACTGTTACAAAGATCGTCAACTCTTCTGAACTTGCCTTCATTATTGCTATTCCTGCAAAAGTCTATTGAGATTTTGAATATTTTACTGCTCCATCGCTCAACTTATCATGATTACGCGATAAATTAATCTAGGGAAAATTATGAGCAACATTTTGATTATCAATGGTGCGAAAAAATTCGCTCATTCTAATGGTCAGTTGAATGACACCCTGACCGAGGTCGCAGATAATTTCCTGCGCGACACCGGACATGATGTCAAAATAGTGCGCGCAGACAGCCAATATGACGGAAAAACAGAAGTACAGAAAATTCTGTGGGCTGACGTCGTTATCTGGCAAATGCCGGGTTGGTGGATGGGAGCTCCGTGGACGGTAAAAAAGTATATGGACGACATTTTCACTGAAGGTCACGGTTTCTTGTACGCCAATGACGGGCGAACCCGTTCTGACGCCAGTAAAAAATATGGCTCCGGCGGCCTGCTTCAAGGCAAGAAATATATGCTATCACTAACATGGAACGCGCCGCTGGTAGCATTCACTGATGAAAATCAATTCTTTCATGGTGTGGGGGTAGATGGTGTCTATTTACCATTCCATAAAGCAAATCAATTTCTGGGTATGGAAGCTTTGCCAACGTTTATCGCCGACGATGTGATTAAAATACCCGACGTTCCACGTTATATCGAAGAATATCGTATGCACCTAACTCACATCAACATAAGTTAAATATGGTCTATAGCCCGTTTATTCTGGCTATCAACTCACCTAAAGAATTGGCGCGGCTTTCATCACGGTTAACTGGCAAGCTATGGATGAATTCCGTGCCCTTTTCCATCAGTGAAAAAAGTAGATATTTAACTTTCTAATACCGAGCGAACTTCGTGATTTTGAAATGTTTTCATAAGATTGCTACCTTATCCGTTATTTTGTGCAGAAACATCATCTTCCATAAGAATTCATTTTTATTAAAAAAATCAGGAACCCTGATGATTATGTGAAGATGATCACCAAAGTACAGCCCTGAACACATTTTGTATTTTTTGTGATCTATATTGTAGTACGGTTATTTTTTCTGGCGTTACTATACAAACTTCACTCATTGCAGTAATCAAACAAGGGATCAGTCTAGTTCTGATACTCATTGCAGTACATCAACATCCAGATAATTCCACTGATTTCAATTAACCGGTTAGCCATCAATATACAGACAAGTTCCTGAATGATATTGCGAAAATATCAAATTCCATACATACAACATGCTGTATTTGAATGAACTTGGTTGGATGATGAGGTTAAGACTTAAGGCAATCACATGACGCACCGCTACATCGCTATAGACTGGGGTTCCACCAATCTTCGCGCCTGGCTCTTCGAGAATGACGTTTGTCTGGATGAGCGCCAGTCCGAGATGGGAGTTACAAAACTGCAAGTAAAGTCCCCTAAGGCGGTGTTAGCAGAAATAACCAGCGGTTGGTTTGATACCAATACACCCATAATTATGGCTGGAATGATAGGCAGTAATGCAGGCTGGAAAGTTGCGCCTTACCTTCCCTGCCCTGTTGCATTCTCAGCAATTGGCCAGAAATTAATGCCAGTTGCTGAGAATGTCTGGATTATTCCCGGTCTGTGTATTGAAAATATCAATAACGTCAATGTAATACGCGGGGAAGAGACTCAACTTATCGGAGCTTCCTGTCTTGCGCCTTCCTCTTTGTATGTGATGCCGGGAACCCATTGCAAATGGGTGATGGCAGACCAAGACTGTATTCTGGATTTCAGAACAGCGATAACTGGCGAATTACATCACATTCTGTTAGCACATTCTCTGATCGGCCTTGGCTTGCCTGAGCAACAAGCAGATACCGCCACGTTTGAAGCTGGTTTACAGCATGGTATCGAAAATCCTGCGTTGTTACCGCAACTCTTTGAGGTACGTGCGGCCCATGTTTTAAAGATCCGGCCTGCCAAATTTATTAGTGAGTTTCTATCTGGATTGCTTATAGGCAATGAAGTTATCAATCTGACGAAACAGATTGTCCGTGATACAAAACGCCCTATTACTCTTGTCGCTACCCCTAAATTAGCCGCACGTTATCAGGCAGCATTTCATTATCTTCAGCTACCGACTCAGTGCATTGAAGGTGATGCTGCATTTCTCGCAGGTATAAGGAGAATTACACATGCACTGGCAAACTAATCTCCCTCTTATTGCAATTTTGCGTGGTATCACACCGTCGGAAATAGCTTCTCATATTGATGAATTGCTTGAATCCGGGTTTGATTCGATTGAAATTCCACTTAATTCACCTGATTGGGAAAGCAGTATTACCACAGCGGTAAAGGCTTATGGTGACCATGCCCTGATTGGAGCGGGTACAGTACTGAAACCTGAACAGGTAGAACAACTTGCTGATATGGGCAGCAAACTCATTGTTACCCCGAATACACAACCTGCTGTTATTCATCGGGCGTTGGATTTCGGCATGACGGTGTGTGCAGGTTGTACTACGGCGACAGAAGCCTTCAACGCACTTGATGCAGGAGCACAATCATTAAAAATTTTCCCTTCCTCAGCATTAGGTCCTGACTATGTCAAAGCGCTGAAAGCAGTGTTGCCCACCGATGTTCCGGTGTTTGCAGTCGGCGGTATCACACCAGAGAATCTGGGGAGTTGGTTAACAGCAGGTTGCGTGGGAGCCGGGTTGGGTAGTGATTTATATCGGGCCGGTCAACCTGTCAGCCGGACAAAAGAGAAAGCGGTTGCGTTTGTTAAAGCATACCAAGAGGCATTGCAATGAAAATAACAAAATTGACAACCTATCGTTTACCGCCGCGCTGGGTGTTCCTGAAAATTGAGACCGATGAGGAAATTATCGGTTGGGGTGAACCGGTGATTGAAGGACGTGCCCGTACTGTCGAAGCCGCAGTTCATGAGTTAGGTGAATATCTTATTGGTCGGGATCCATCCAGAATCAACGACTTATGGCAGGTGATGTATCGTGGTGGTTTCTACCGGGGAGGCCCGATACTGATGAGTGCCATCGCCGGGATTGACCAAGCTCTCTGGGATATCAAAGGAAAAGTATTAAATGCCCCAGTCTGGCAGCTACTGGGGGGATTAGTGCGGGACAGAATCAAGATTTATAGCTGGGTTGGCGGAGATCGCCCTGCCGATGTTATCGCGGGAATTGAAAGTCTACGCAAAATTGGTTTTGACACATTTAAACTAAATGGTTGTGAAGAACTGGGAATTATAGATGATTCACGCAAAGTAGACGCAGCAGTCAACACCGTTGCGCAGATCCGTGAAGCTTTCGGTAATGAAATTGAATTTGGGCTGGATTTCCATGGCCGCGTCAGCGCACCAATGGCTAAAGTCATGATCCATGAACTGGAACCTTACCGTCCGCTCTTTATTGAAGAACCTGTGCTCACTGAACAGGCTGAATACTATCCGCGTTTAGCCGCTCAGACACATATTCCGATTGCTGCCGGAGAACGTATGTTCTCACGCTTTGAGTTTAAACGTATTCTGGAAGCGGGTGGTGTATCTATTCTGCAACCTGATCTCTCTCATGCCGGCGGTATCACAGAATGTTATAAAATTGCCTCCATGGCAGAAACTTATGATGTGGGTCTGGCACCGCATTGTCCGCTTGGCCCGATTGCTCTGGCTGCGTGTCTCCATATTGATTTTGTCTCCCATAATACGGTTTTTCAGGAACAGAGTATGGGTATTCACTACAATCAAGGTGCTGAACTCTTAGACTTTATTAAAAATAAAGACGATTTCGATATGACCGGAGGTTATTTCTACCCGTTGATGAAACCGGGACTGGGAGTTGAAATCGACGAAGAACAGGTTATCCACCGTAGCCAAAGCGCCATTGACTGGCGTAATCCGTTGTGGCGTTATGCCGATGGTTCCGTTGCTGAGTGGTAGTGCCTGAATATACATGCCTAAATTTGGAGATGACTGTATGGACATTTCTATTAAGACGGCAAAACCTACACGCCGTCGTTACTTAACTTTATTGATGATTTTTGTCACCGTGGTCATTTGTTATGTTGACAGAGCCAACCTTGCTGTAGCCTCCGCACATATTCAGGAGGAATTTGGTATCAGCAAAACACAGATGGGGTATATTTTCTCCGCATTTGCCTGGTCGTATACCTTTTGTCAGATTCTGGGGGGATGGTTTTTAGACCGCATAGGTTCACGAATTACCTACTTCATTGCTATTTTAGGTTGGTCAGTAGCGACTTTATTGCAAGGATTCGCGACAGGGCTACTATCCTTAATTGGTCTGCGGGTATTGACCGGTATTTTCGAAGCCCCCTCATTCCCCACTAATAACCGCATCGTCACGAGCTGGTTTCCGGAACATGAACGTGCTTCTGCTGTTGGTTTTTATACCTCCGGTCAGTTTATTGGTCTGGCTTTTCTAACACCGATACTGATTTGGATTCAGGAAATATTAAGTTGGCACTGGGTGTTTTTCATTACCGGGTGTATTGGGGTCATCTGGTCATTTGTCTGGATCAAAGTTTATCAGCCACCGCGTAAGAGCAAAGGCACTAACAAACTTGAACTCGACTATATCCGTAATGGTGGCGGGCTGGTGGATGGTGATGCGCCTGCTGAGAAAAAAGACCGAATATCTCTGACTAAAAAAGATTGGAAATTGATTTTTCATCGTAAATTAGTGGGAGTTTATCTCGGCCAATTCGCTGTAGCATCAACCTTGTGGTTCTTTTTAACCTGGTTTCCCAATTACCTGACGCAAGAAAAGGGAATCACCGCACTGACAGCCGGATTTATGACAACTGTTCCTTTCTTAGCTGCTTTCGCCGGCGTGCTTTTATCGGGTTGGGTTGCTGACAAACTCGTGAAAAAAGGCTACTCACTCGGCGTTGCACGTAAGACGCCCATTATCTGTGGATT
Organism: Xenorhabdus sp. PB62.4; assembly: GCF_014467285.1. Lineage (NCBI taxonomy): Bacteria > Pseudomonadati > Pseudomonadota > Gammaproteobacteria > Enterobacterales > Morganellaceae > Xenorhabdus > Xenorhabdus sp. PB62.4. Next base: position 58,668 of record NZ_NKHR01000012.1, read on the forward strand.
ACTGATTTCTACCTGTATTATGGGAGCCAATTACACCAATGAACCTATATTAATTATGGCATTGATGGCATTGGCATTTTTCGGTAATGGCTTTGCTTCAATAACTTGGTCACTGGTTTCATCATTGGCTCCTATGCGCTTAATCGGCTTAACCGGAGGGGTGTTCAACTTTGTCGGCGGATTAGGTGGTATTACCGTACCATTGGTAGTTGGCTATCTGGCTCAGAACTATGGTTTTGCTCCGGCGTTGGTTTATATCTCGGTTATTGCACTTATCAGCGCATTTTCTTATATTTTTTTGGTCGGTGATGTGAAACGTGTAGGTTAATGATCCTTATGGTGCTGTCAGGCGTTCGGGTTACATTAGTCATTCAGGCATACGGGAACCTCTACGCGGGAAAAGGTGTTATCTCAGGTAGCAAAGGATCATGACATTGTAGCCGCAGCCCATATATCTTTCCCGGGATTCTGGCATGTAATAAAAGAAAATAATGGTTATCGCTGGCTTCCCGTTATCTATACTACTCGCATTCACAAATAAGTATCTCGCCGTAGTTATTGATGGAAAGACAAATAATGATTCTGATTCGTTGACGTCGTTCACCTTTTATAACAACTAAATCTTAACTTCACTGAGTTGATGTGAAGTGATTTTTTGCAATTGTAAAAAGGTAATTATATAAATGAATAAAATACATACTATTCAATCCGGGGACTTTTCACTAAAGGTCATTGAACAAGGTGTGGGAGAAACCCTTCTTATCATTGGCAGTGCTGATTACTATCAACGGGTCATGCCTGAATCTTTTTTTGGTCATTATCATTGTGTGTTTGTCGATCATCGCGGGTTTGCAGTCTGTCACCGAAGAGTTGATGAGTCTGATGTTTCTCTGGCACAAATTACCCAAGATATTGAGCGGGTTTGTTGTGAACTTAATATCGGGCCGTGTTGGATATTAGGCCATTCCGGCCATGCTTATATGGCACTGGATTTTACGGCGAACAACAGTGATCGTATCAGAGGAACCATACTGGTGGGTGCTCCGCCCTGTTTATCCAAGACCATGCAAGCGTTACAGTTCGCCAGATGGGAAGCTGACGCGGATGAAAATAGGAAACAAATTTTCAACAACAATATTATTCACCTGGAATCTGATATTCAGCATGATCCTGAACGCAAATTTGTTCATCTTTGCTGTCGATTAAGCGCAATGCGCTGGTTTGATGCAAACTTCAATGAAAGGTTTCTATGGAATGATGTTCCCACTCACACAGCTATATTTGATAAATTGTGGGGAAATGTATTTGCCGAAATTAATATCTTGGATTACACAACCAAAATTGCCTCTCCTGTGTTAATTATTTCAGGCTCACATGATTTTAGTATTGCTCCACCAGCCGCATGGCTTGATATTCATCCAATGTTTGAAAACGTGGAACATGTTTTGATCAATAACAGTGGTCATACTCCAATGCTGGAACAACCTGAAGCATTTGACAAAGCTCTACAACAATTTCTGAAAAGAAATCTATAAGTTATTTAAACAGTAAAATGTATGCCAATCTGCTTTGTGGATTGGCATTATTCTTCATTCCACCAGCAAATAGCGGCTTTACTGGGTTGGGCCAGTTAAACCGCTATGACAATCGATTAAGCATTCGCTTTCGGCCAGTCAGTATACCCCTTTGCCCCATTACCATAATGGGTATCATAAGTTGCCTCCGCTAATTCAAGGCCGAAGCGTAAACGCTCCACCAAATCAGGATTGGCAATAAATGGGCGTCCGAATGCCACTGCGTCAACTTTACCTTCCTCACGACGGGAAATCGCCAGTTCAAGATCATAGTTATTATTGCCAATATAAGCGCCGTCGAACAAAGACCGTAGTGCATCAAGATCAACATCTTTAGGAACGTCGCGGTTTTTTTGGGTTGTACCCTCAACAAAATGGAGATAAGCCAGTTTGAACTTATTTAGTTGCTGAATCAGATAGCCATAAGTTGCCATCACATCGCTATCAAGTGGAGTGTTGCCTACTTCTGTTGTGACAGGAGACAATCTAATGCCCACTCGACCACCATCCCAAACACCAGTTACAGCTTCGACAACTTCCAAAATCAGTCTGGCTCGATTTTCGATTGAGCCACCATATTGATCGGTGCGATGGTTAGTTGAATCACGTAAGAATTGTTCCAGCAGGTAATTGTTAGCAGAATGGATTTCTATACCATCGAACCCTGCACGTTTAGCGCATTCAGCAGCATGTCTATATTGTTCGACGATATCAGGAATTTCTTCGGTTCTCAGGGCACGCGGCATAGAGGCTTCCGCAATGCCATTGTTAGTGTAAACATTACCATCTGCTTTAATGGCGGATGGTGCTACCGGCGCATCTTTGTTTGGTTGAAGATCAACGTGTGAACAACGGCCAACGTGCCATAATTGAACTACAATCTTACCGCCGACAACGTGAATGGCATCTGTGATTTTTTTCCACCCTGCTATCTGATCTTCTGTCCAAATACCGGGGGTCATGGCATAACCCCGCCCTTGCGCTGAGATATTGGTTGCTTCTGAAATAATTAAACCAGCGCTTGTGCGCTGAACATAATATGTGACATTAAGATCGGTTGGGATGCCCTCTTCATTTGTGCGACCACGTGTTAAAGGCGCCATAATAATACGGTTAGCAAGTTCAATTGCTCCCAATTTGATTGGGGAAAAAAGATCTGTGCGAATACTATTGTCAGTCATAAAATTTCCTTTTTTAGGAATCAACATCGTTTATAAAAAATTCGACTTTAAATAATTTCTCTAGTGGAAATTATTTAACTTGGAAATAGTTGTCATTTTATATTTAATAACTCAACATTTGAGTTATGTTAAATTACGTATATTCTAATCTAACTAAGATATTGCACTATAGCTTGTTCGATTTATAACCGGGGCCGCATATGTCAGAACAACTCATGTCTCTAAAGCCACTTATTATGACTTTTTGTGAAGGTGATCCAAATGAAAATCCTTGGGTTAGTGGTAATAAGCAGACACCAGAACCCATTGTTATCGTTCCCTACTCTACTGAATGGGAGAACATTTACAATGAAGAAAGAAACAAAATCCAGCGACAATTGAAAGATAAGGTCATCAATATTGCACATATTGGTTCTACCGCAGTGCCCGGCTTACCCGCAAAACCTGTCATTGATATCGATCTCATCGTTGCAGATCCTGCGCAAGAAAAAAATTATATCCCTGAGCTTGAAAAATTAGGTTATGTGTTAAGGATAAGAGAACCGTCTTGGTATCAACATAGGGTGTTGAGTTTTATCCCGAATCAGACTTACACTGTTTAAGCCAGAACGGGGTTTTAGTCGGTAACCACAGAGGCAGATATGAAAAAAGAATTAACAGAGTTTGAAAAGATTTCCGGTTATCTCTTAGTGCTGGAAGAACAGCAAGAGGTTGTCACTGGCTTGCTGACTGCGGCAGGCAAGAATCAAGGCACTGTCGCTGATATCATCATGAGATTTGAAAGCGCCATCAGTCTGGCGATAGGTGAATTAAAACAGAAGCTGGCTGAACTGGATCATATCGAGGAACAAAAAGTGCATATGAAGCAGGTTCTATCAGAGCTGAAAGAGATTGAGTGCCGAATTGCCCATTCGATAGATGCGAGCGCCGCCCAGTTCAGGGAACTGGCCAGAACCGTCCCTGCTGAAATAGAGCAAAATATTCTGACCACTATCCAACAAACGGATATTGTGGGTGCTGTCCGGCAGAGAATGGACGCGCAAATGGAAGCTATTGCTATACACGTTGATAACTTATCAATTACGGTTAAAGGCTTTATAGGAGATATTCAGACTGCAAAAAATGACTATCAGTCGGCAAAAAATGATTTAGAGGAAAAATATTATAAACTTACAAATTATTTTTGGTGGATTTTCGCAGGAAACATACTGGCAGTACTTGTAGTAATCGCATTAAGTGTAAAATTATTCTTTGGTTCAGCTATTGATAACAATTATAATACTGTCTTTGCTACTTATAAAAAAGTTGAACAATTAGAAGGAAAATTAAATTTAATTAAAACTGATTATGAAAAATTGAAAAACAGAAAATAAACAAAAATGGAGTATTTAAAATGGTTTCTAAAAATATAGAAGAATTAATGAAAAAAAGTGGCTTTACTTTAAATGACATAAAGTTATTAAAAACCATAAACAAGAGAAGTGGCACTACACTATTAGATGAAATAATGAATCTGGAAAATAGATTTTATAGACTCATGTTTATTCTTCCTTTGGCGTTTATGGTGTTGGCGTTCTTTTTTTTAATGGCAGGGGAAGCTAATTTTAAAGGATTCTTTATAGCTATTGTTATTTTAATGCCTCTTGCTATATTTATAACTTCTTTCAGATTAGCTTATAAGTCGTTTATATTTATGCGAAAATACAAACGACTGTAAATATTACTCTCATTATTCAATCGGGGTGTTATATGCGTCATAGAGTGATTTTAATGTTACTCCATCTGCTGATATTTCAAATGATAAAGCATAACCCCCCATAGCTTTATAGCTGGTTACATAATCGTCATTTATATAACGAAATAATCTCCATGCCTCAGGCTTTAATACATTTCTAAATACGCCGTATCCAGAAAGAGCTATGTCTACACCACCATAAACTAAATTTGCCGTTCTTTTATCTAACCCGATAAAATTAAAAGCATGTTCATAGCCTAATTTCAAATAACCTTTATAATCGGCATCATTATTAAGCAATGATGTTAAGTTTTCTTCAAAATTCCCTGCACCATGAATAATGAGCGCCGAACCTGCTACATAGCCAACCACCGTTTGACTTGTTGTGGTTACAATACCAAGACCTGTGATAAACTGTACTGCTCCGGCGACTAAACCAATGCCTCTTAGAACATAAGTGTACGCGTCATTTTCTTTTTTTATTTCAATGGCTGCATATTTTTGGACTATATTATTTCTTATAATATTCTCTTGTTGAGATAAATATAACCGTTCTTGCTTTAAATTTTGTATCGCTTGTGATTTATCGGATTCAGGGGATGACTGGCTTAATATTATACCTAAATTGTAATCAGTGAGTTTTTTAATTTCATTTTGAAATTTTCTTTTAACTGAAAAATTTTCTAGAAATGTTGATACTGATAAGGCAGTTTCAGTTACACTTCGAGCAGTTAATGCTCCCATTGAAGAGAAATAGTCATTATTTCTATTTATGAACATGATTAATAAACCCTATCTTCCCAGAAGCTATAACCACTAGTGCCAGCCAAGTGATGTTGCCATGTTATACTTTTATATTTAAATGATACACTCTCTAATGGTTGTGCATCGTTGTGAGTTGATGAGTTCGGACAAAGAATGTCAATATTGCAAATTGTCGCACCTATAACCTTGATTGAAAAATAAAGAGATAACCCGCCACTGTTATCTGTCCTGTACATGTTAAATATACATTCCAATTCTTCATTGTTTGATATTGCCACTCCTAGTAATGGGGTTGATTTATCTATTGGTTTTTTTATGTTAATAGGGAAATGGTTTACATTCTGCTCTCTAGATAAAGATGAATTTAATTCGTAAATATAAATTTCGTTTTCATGACCGATCTGATAAATATTTCCTATGGAATCCTCTGATGAACACCCAGATGATATTAACCCTTGTTTATTACCTTTTATTGTTAAATAAATAATGTTAGCCATTGTATTTCCCTTAACTATATTTTTTTATTTGATGCAAAAATACAAAAAAGCATTTTATTTGTCAATGATATTGATCATTTTTTGAAAAAACGTGATCGTGTTTCTATTATGTTATATTGCGTCAATGAAATTTTATTTTCAACCACCCGCTATGCGGGTGGTTTTATGTTTAAGACGCTAACGCATCTTAAACTGGCTAAAGCCATAGTAAGTATCCCCCGGCATAGCCGGGAGGTTTTTCATATGCGCCTATAAGGCTCTCTTGCCAGCCGCGCCCTAACAGGCGCATCGCAATATGAATATGACATTTGCATTCTATTGATTACTTACGGCCCGTAAACGGTATACAAAAACGGTATACAAGAAAACCGACTTGAGTCGGTGTCACATGTAATTGTGCTTCCAGTTGTGGTAATAATCCAATAACAGCTACTTCTGTCGTAATAACACCAAAGACCGCGATGGATAATGTCAACAATAGCAGAGAGTTTTTATTTTCCATAATGAGAATATATTGAGAATTTGTTTTTAACAGGTAGGCAAAATGATGGCAAATCCTCTATAAAAACAGAAGGATACTTTCGTCTATTGTCTGTAGACATAACTTCTTCAATGATTTTTTCTCAATGGAATTAAAGCCGCGATAATGCGGCTTTGATTTCTGCTCTATCGAAAATATAACAAGTTGTTGCTGTTTTTATACCTTTGGCAACTAATTCAACCAGTTCATCGTGCATAGCGGAAGAATCACCAAATACCCAACGCCCGGCTTTTGGGTACTTCCTTTATTTAATTTGGTGCAAAACATCACCCACAACATCGAATAAACGATGAATATCGTCCATTTTGGCATTGAACATTGGGCCAAACTGTAATGTGTCACCACCAAAGCGAACATAAAAGCCTGCTTTCCATAATGCAATACCTGCCTCAAAAGGCCGGATAACCGCATCACCCTCCCGTGGAGCAATTTGAATTGCGCCCACCAGCCCACAGTTACGAATGTCTACGATATTTGGGCAGTGTTTAAGCTCATGTAATGCTTGTCCGAAATGTGGGGCCAATTCGGCAGCTTGTTGCAATAAGTTCTCTTTTTCCAACAGTTCTAATGATGCCAAACTTGCTGCACAAGCAACGGGATGGGCCGAATAGGTATAACCGTGGCTGAACTCAATCATATAACTGGGTAGAGACTGTGACATAAAGGTATCGTAGATCTCGCTGGATGCCACAACACCACCCAAGGGAATGGCGCCGTTGGAAACTTGTTTCGCGAAATTGAGAATATCCGGCGTTACACCGAAATATTCGGAGCCACTCCAACTTCCCAAACGCCCGAAGCCGGTAATCACTTCATCAAAAATTAACAGGATATCGTGTTGAGTACAGATTTCCCGCAGACGTTGTAAATAACCTTGTGGCGGAATAATCGCTCCGGCAGATCCGGCAATCGGTTCGACGATAACGGCGGCAATATTACTGGCATCATGTAATTCAATCAGTTTTAGCAATTCATCGGCCAGTTCAGGGCCACCAGTCGATGGCATTCCTTTGGTAAAGGCCATATTGGGCTGTAATGTATGTGGTAGATGGTCTACATCCATAAACTGACCAAACATCTTGCGGTTGCCACCAATACCACCAAGGCTGGTACCCGCGATATTTACACCATGATAGCCTCGTGCCCTTCCAATCAGTTTAGTTTTGGAAGATTGCCCTTTGATGCGCCAGTAAGCACGCGCTATTTTTACTGCGGTATCGGCAGCTTCTGAGCCTGAACTGGTAAAAAAGACATGATTTAAATCACCGGGCATAAGACCGGCAATTTTATCTGCCAGCTTAAATGACAAAGGGTGACCATATTGGAATCCGGGAGAGTAATCCAACGTACCTAATTGTTCAGAAACAGCCTGACGGATTTCAGTGCGTGAATGACCTGCCCCACATGTCCATAATCCTGATAAGCTGTCATAGATACGTCTGCCTTGATCATCGACCAACCAGTTTCCCTCTGCTGAGACAATTAAACGTGGATCTTGTTGAAAATGACGATTAGCACTGAATGGCATCCAATGAGCTTTAAAGTTCAGTGTTTGAAAATAATTGCTATCTGACATTTTTTAACTCCTCGCGCAAAGTTGTAACAAAGAGTTTGCAATGAAACTACATTCAAGTTAAATCTCATTTATCGAATCATTCGTTATGAGTTTACTTACGTAAATGAAACTAATAACGCTTAGGCAAGTATCTGATTTTGATTTGAAATTATTGCGTGTTTTTAAGATTGCCGCAGAATGTGGCAGTTTTTCCGCAGCCGAAAGTTTGCTCGGAATTACACGATCAGCAATTAGCTTACATATAGGGGACTTGGAAAAACGTTTAGGCATGCGATTATGTTAGCGAGGTCGTGCCGGATTCTCTTTAACGGATGAGGGCCAAGAAACTCTGCGGGCCAGTGAAACGATGATGGCATCCATTGAAGAATTCCGCCAGCATGTGAATCAAATGCATAAACAGTTACGCGGGAAAATATTATGTTTTCAAACATAGATAGTTTTGATTATAGCAAGTTAAATCAACTGGATGCAGTTATTCCCAGCTATCGAATAAGTACAGAAGCGATGAGTCATCATAAGTTGCTGAACAGCGCGGCGACGGCGTCTGATCGTGAAGGTATCGCGTTTTTAATCTTAACTGGTAAGTTTGTTGGTTTTCTTCCAGATCATTACGCCCATTTTTGGGTGGAAAAAAATTTAATGAAAGCATTAGCGCCAGAGCAAATTTATTATGACTCTAAAATTTCAATAGTGACACGTAAGGGCAAACGAAATAATGCAATTCTTGGTTTGTTTTTGAATGAATTAAAGAATTAATAATTTAGTTAAGTTAATAATATTTTTCAGGTATTAAATATTATCATCCTCTATTTATAGTTGAATGAATTTAATTTCACAAAGTTACACAGTAATCAAAAATAATTATTTTATTTAACCTGGTAATTAAATCAAGAACATCATTAAATGAACCAGATTAATCCAAATATATATATCAATGTTACTTGCAAGTATGATAGGATAATTCTTTACATAAAATTCATAGGAATTAAATAGTCAAAATTAAACAGGGTGAATGTTATGAATAAGAAAATTCACTTAAGATATTTGTTTTTCATATTATTAGTTGGCTTGTTTTTTATCTCCAAAGGTTCTTATGTCTATGCTAATGAAATAGTTAAGTACAGAGCTATTACAACCCAATTTGGTGGTGAGCGTATGTATAATCCTGTAGAAGCCTATAATGGGAGGATTATTTATAGTGTACCCTCTGGAAGTGCTGTGGTTCGTGTTGAATTTGATGAAGCCACTCATCTGATTGATTATTCAGATCAAATTGATTTAGCTGTGGATTTTTGGAGAACATTTATCCGTAACGTGTATCCTCAGTTAGATATTAGGCGTGTCCGTCCAGGAGAACAAGCAAACTTTTTTATCGGGCATTCTTCATCACTAAATATGATAGCCGGAAGAGCCGGTACTGAACCTGCAATATCCTATATTCCACAGACTGAAAATATAAATTCCATTGTTTTCGATAATTATGGTCTTGTTAACCAATACGGTATATATATTGATAATTACCTCGTTGAAATGAATGAAGACAGGATGGAACTTATAATGAGAACATTTAGAGATACTCATAACCGTGGAGAAGCGGTAAGAAGATATATGTATATATTACTAATTAGACATTTTGGATATGCCCTTGGCTTTGTTCCTGATAACTCAGAGATTAGGTTATTTGGTAATAATATACCTTGGTATTCTCCAGAGATTTATTACATATCATTGAATGATAGCTTAACCCCCAGACTTATGTATAGAAACAATACATTTGACTATATTGAAGATTTAGTGCAATTTAATGATGAAGAAGATGCTTTTAGTATACATGACATACAAATTTCACCTCAAGAAGAAATAGTAGCCAGAATGTGCCTGAGTAGTGAAGAAATTGCAGAGCAACCTGAAGTAATTAAAGAACTATATCAGATGTGTAATTCACCAAAAATAACTTATCCATTAGTTGCAAGAATAATGGCTATTTTTAACTAAAAAACCAATGGAATAATTAAAAAAATAAAGTATTAAAACATGAATTTTATAAAACCTGTTAATTAGCTTCCATCTAATAATGAAAGATAATAAATTCAAAGGAGTTATGAAATGAAAATAAATTCACGCATAATAAAAATAGGTTACTTAATTTCATTATTGTTTTTATTTGTTTCACCAACAGTACATGCGTGGTCTTGGGATGATCTTAAGTGCAAAACCGTAGGCACTTATACAGGATATATCACTGGAGTAGCCATAGGCTATTATCATGATAGTGACAAAGATGACCACATTGCATTGGTATTTCGATCTGAAAAAGAACAAGAAAAGCCAGGAAGAATTGTACTGACCGATGTAAGGTATTCTGAACCTGCCGGCCCTGCTTTCTTCTCTATAGCACAAACAGCTATGCTAACAGGACAAAAATTAGACATGTGGTGCAATGGAACTTGGATTAATGGAATATGGCTTGGGGAAGGTGCCGGTGGAACTCTGCCGTATGGTTTACCATGATGTTGATTCTATAAGACATTGATCCTATAACCCCAGATTAAGTAATTATTACTCTGGGGTTATAATTAATTATTTAATACAACCAACTCACACTAACATACTAATCCAAAAAATATTTTAACAACTCAATCAAAAATGCAGTAATATTGGCGCCCAATCATGGATATTGCTCTGGATCATTAGCTTGTTATCGCTTTTTCATCTATCACAACGCCGAACACCTGCCTTTATCGCCTTATTGGCGATTTTGATGCTGTTCATCGCGCCAGTGGTATCAAAAACGCTGGAGCACCATCGTGATGATATAAAAAGCGAAATGAACCACAGCATGTCTATGCCTGACATGCAAAACAGCCACAACAGCAGTTATCATCAAACATCACACTCCATGAATCATCATGGTGCTGATCATATCCATATGGGATTGATGGATGATATCGCTTGTGGTTACTGTCAGCTTCTGATTAACCTGCCATTATTGGCAGGGGGTTTTATTCCTTTCATCCTGCTGATGCTAACCGTATCCCGTGCGCCACCAGCACCACGCTTCACTGGACCAATCATCCGGTTATTCTACGGAGAATCACAACCCCGCGCTCCACCCCTTAATTAGTCCACTTAATTGAAATAAAAAATTTTATTTTTCTTGCTTTGTTTTGTTTGTAAGGCAATTCGGTATTGTTTTAAACAAATTCCAAAAACAGAATTTGTGACTAATTAAGGAATATTTTTTTATGTCTACTACACAATTGTTCCGTATATCACCTCTGACAACCGCTTTGGCTATTGCCCTCGCCCTACCAATCAGTGGCATGGCTGCCAGCGAAAATTACGCCAAAGAGATAAAAGAAACGCATGATGTTAATGATAGAGAGTCTGTCATCATCGTAACGGCTCCGGCTATTTCCCCGCTTGAAGTGGCGACTTCACTCAAAACACCGCGTCAGCCAGTCCCTGCCAGTGATGGTTCTGATTATCTGAAAACCATTCCCGGTTTTTCTCAGATCCGTAATGGCGGCACTAACGGCGATCCTGTATTCCGTGGCATGTTTGGTTCTCGTTTGCGAATGCTGATTGATGACGGCGAAATTCTCGGCTCCTGTGGCGGACGTATGGATGCACCCAGTTCTTATATTTCACCGGAAAACTATGATGTTCTCAGTTTAGTGAAAGGTCCACAAACTGTACTTTGGGGACCGGGTAACTCTGCGGGCACTATTCGTTTTGAACGTACCCGCCCTCAATTTGAACAATTTGGTACCCAAGGTAATATCAGTACCGTTGTCGGTTCCAATGGGCGTTGGGATGGTAATGCCGACCTCAGTTTAGGGAATGAACGGGGTTATATCCGTATGATTGGTAATAAATCCCGCTCTAATGACTACAAAGACGGTGATGGTCATCGCGTACCTTCACGTTGGGATAAATGGAATGCCGATGTCGCATTAGGTTGGACGCCAGATGAAAATACCTTGCTGGAATTAAATGCTGGACAAGGTGATGGCGAAGCGCGCTATGCCACTCGTATGATGGATGGCTCCCAATTTAAGCGTAAAAGTTTTGGGGTACGTTTTGAGAAATCCAATATTGGTGAAGTATTTGACAAATTCGAAACTAATTTTTATTACAACTACACCGACCATGTGATGGATACTTATTCCCTACGCCATTCAGAACATAAAATGGCTTCAGAGCCAGATCGCCTTACGATGGGCGGCCGCATGATAGGAACCTGGATTTGGGAAGATTTCAAATTGCAAAGCGGCGTAGATATGCAAACGAACACGCATCGGACTAATACCGATCGCGCTATGAAAGAAGAGGAAAGAATCGGCTGGCGTAAAAACGCGCGTTTCAGCGATTATGGCATTTTCAGTGAATTAACGTGGGATGCGACTGAGCAAAGTAAGGTTATTGGCGGAGCACGTTTAGATCGTGTTGCGGCATATAATTATAAGGCTCAACAAGAACGCAAAGATACCCTTCCCGCTGGATTTATTCGGTTTGAGCATAACCTGAAAGATGTTCCCGTCATGTTTTATGCTGGCGTTGGTTATACCGAACGTTTCCCTGATTACTGGGAGTTGTTTTCTGGCAAAGCCGGAGAAGATGCTTTCACTAATATCAAGGCCGAAAAAACAACCCAATTGGATATCGGTGCGCAATATAATGATCAATACCTGAAAGGTTGGGTATCGGCTTATGTGGGTAAAGTGAATGACTTTATCTTGTTCCGTTATGGCGAGAAGAATCGTAATAACCAAGCCCATAATATCGATGCCACTATTATGGGTGGAGAAATGGGAGTTGCTTATCAGTTGAACGACCATTGGAAAACGGATGCAAGCTTAGCGTATTCCTGGGCACAAAATACGACAAATAATCGTCCTCTGCCACAAACTCCACCTTTGGAAGCGCGATTCGGTCTGACTTGGGAACATGGGGATTGGACTAGCAGTAGTTTGCTGCGTTTGGTTAACAGCCAGCACAGGGTCGCCATCAATGAAGGTAACGTTGTAGGCAAAGATTTTAATAGCAGTAAAGGGTTTGCTATTTTGTCTGCCAATGCTGCCTATAAAGTGACTAAAAATATTCAGGTCAGCGCTGGCGTTGACAACATTTTCAATAAAACTTATAGCGAACATCTTAACTTAGCGGGAAATAGCGGTTTTGGTTATTCAAGTAATACGCAAGTCAACGATCCGGGACGGACTTATTGGGCAAGAGTTAACGTTAAATTCTAATATCTTCTCTTAATTAACCTTATTCCGCCCTGAAATCAGTCAGGGCGAACTCCTTCCAGAATGGCTTTAACGAAAGATATTTCTTTTTGTGAAAAAAATTATATCTTTCAATAAAGCTACTTTTTCAGCCTGTCAGAAAGCATCAATTAGCAGATTCATTAGCCAGCAACCAATCGCGTAATAACGTCGCAAGCTGCTCTTGTTGAGTTTCTGTCAATGATTCAAGAATGTTTTTTTGATTCTCTAAATGACTTTCTACCGCTTTATCTATCAATGCCTTTCCTTCCGGTGTCAGGGAAATCTTGCAACTACGCCGATCTTCTTCATTGGCAATACGCACAATCAACCCTCTTTGCACCATATGTTCAATGCGGGTACTCATTGCTCCAGAAGTGAGCATAACGGATTGATACATTTCTGTCGGTGTCATTGGCATGTTATTACGACGGAGAGTCGCAAGGATATCAAACTCAATAGCACTAAGGCCGTGTTCTTTGAAAGCATGTTGCAAGCGTTGCTCAATGATTTTGTTTACGCGACATAATCTTCCAATGACGCCCATTGATGATGAATCAAGGTCTGGACGCTGCTGCTCCCACTGTATCAGTAATCGGTCAACGTGATCATATTTCATGCTTTTTATCCTGTTTATTTTTTTCAACAAAAAGATACTTGATAAAAATCGTTTAGGCTATTATTTTAATTTATCTTTATTTAAAGATACTTTTATTGATGATAAATTCGTGTTGGTAAACAGAGAAAGAGTGTTACACAGGATGAAAATATGAATAAATCAGAAGGAAATTCCTATGTTAGACATTAGAGTCGTTCGGAACATTTTGCTGACTGCATTGGCGCCAATTGTTTGGGGAAGTACCTACATCATCACAACGGAAGTACTACCACCCAATATGCCTTTGTTGGCTTCTACCGTCAGGGCGTTACCGGCTGGTATCTTATTGCTGCTGATTTGCCGTACCTTCCCTAAAGGAATCTGGTGGTTACGTATCGCAGTACTGGGGTTACTCAATATCGGTGCTTTTTTCTATTTTCTCTTTGTTGCGGCTGAATATCTCCCCGGCGGAACGGCGGCACTAATCATGGCTTGCCAACCCGTTATTGTGATCCTATTAAGTGCTTATTTGTTAAAAACTTCTCTGACAATAAAACACATTATTTCTGCAATATTAGGCGTGATTGGGATCAGCTTATTAGTATTGAACTCCACCATTAGCCTAAATTGGCAAGGAGTGACTGCGGGCTTTGCAGGATGTAGCTGCATGGCGTTAGGAGTTGTATTGACTAAATATTGGAATCGCCCCACCAACTTATCGTTACTCAGTTTCACTGGCTGGCAATTAACGTTTGGGGGGGTAATATTATTACCCATCGCTGTCTTTATAGAAGGCTTGCCACACAATCTCACTATAACAAACCTGCTCGGCTACAGTTATTTGTGCCTGATTGGTGCTGTTTTCTCTTATATCGTTTGGTTTCGAGGAATTGAAAAATTACCTGTCGTAACCATCTCTTTCCTAGGGTTCCTCAGTGCATTGTCCGCCTGTTCTTTGGGCTATTTGTTTCTAAAACAAACATTTTCCTTGCCACAAATGCTTGGAGCATACACCATCATTATTTCTGTCTGGCTTTCGATCCCCCGGAGTCAGATAGAAAAAACCAATACCCTATTACTTAAGAAATAAACAAAAAATAACAGGAAAATAAATGAAACTGACTATCATTTCAGGCAGTCAACGCCCAGATTCCCGTAGCCAACGTGTGGCTCGTTATTTGCAGAAATTAAGTAGTGAACATGGTTTTACTGAGATACAGAACCTTGATCTCTCCAATGTAGAATTACCATTACACGATGGTTTTACGACGGATATATCGGCTGAATCTCACCCCTGGCAAGCAATTGCACGGCATTTAAGAGATAGCGAGGTATTCATCTTTGTTACTCCAGAATGGCATGGAATGGCCACTCCGGCATTGAAAAACTTTTTATTACATTGTTCGCTGGCCGAATTGGGTCATAAGCCAGCATTATTGGCCAGTGTATCAGGTGGAGTTAATGGCGTTTATCCCCTCTGTGAATTACGTATGACCGGTTTTAAAAATAACCATGTGTGTTTCCTGCCTGATCATTTGATTTTCCGTCAGGGTGAAAATTTGATTTCAAACGATCTGACTTGCAGCGATGTAGCCTTTGAAAGTCGTGCTAACTATACTCTGAAGTTGCTTAAATCTTATGCTAAGGCGCTTAAGCAAGTGCGTGAAGATATAGGCAAAGAAAGTAAAAATTATCAGTATGGTATGTAGATAAACGATATCCTTTCTTGATAGGTAGATAAACCTCGGCTCAGATTTTTGAGCCGGGAATAGAGGCATTAAGCAACAATTTTATATTGATCTCAAACAACCCCACCAGCAATCCCCCTTCTATTCATAATAATTCCTGTATAAAAATACAGTATACCGTATTTTTGGCATTTTTGTTTAATAACAAAGCATAAGTTGGTTAAATAAAATTCAATTAGATTAAAGTGCCAGCATTTCAGAAATGCGCGATAAGCAAGTTGGGCATTCTAGTTAGTACAAAGTATCTTTAAGCCTCTGTGGTAATTTCTCATCATAATCAGCGCCACAAAGTCACCTTTGCTGATTTCTTTGAGAATATTACCGGCACTGGGTAAAGTGCTACGTTCAAGTTGGGTAGAAACATCCCATAAACCAGAGCGTAAAATTGCTCTGGCACACTGGAAAAAGACGGCATCTACAGTAATACGTAATACAGAACAAGGCAGCATGTTACGATAGGAAAAACGTTCTAACATCTCCGGATTAATAACAATTTCCGCCCTGCCATTGACTCGTAATGTTTCACCGATTCCCGGAATAAGGAACAATAATGCGACATGATTATCGTGCAAAATATTACGTAAACTATCAATACGGTTATTGCCTCTTCTATCGGGTAATAGCAACGTTTTTTCATCTTCAATGTGAATAAATCCGGCCTGATCGCCACGGGGAGATACATCCATTCCCTCTGGGCCAACAGTTGCTAATGTGACAAAAGGCGAGGCTTCAATAAAAGGACGATATACAGGGTGAATATAGTTCACTTCTTTAAAAACAGAAGCAGCCGCAGGTTTTCTGTAAATTTGTTCTAGTGTGGCGATATCAGTAACAATTTTGTTCATTGATTGTTATTCCCTCTATATTCGTTGTCTTTCAAATTACAAAATTTAACGCGTAATTTGTTAATGGTATGTGTTTTTTATTTACCTCTTTAAACACATAAAATATTCTTGACACCCTGTATTTGCATCTATTTCTTCGCTGACAACATAAAATCCTTGCGACAAATAGAAATTATAGCTGGCTTGGTTCTGCTGATAGACCGATAACGTAAGTTCGTTTCTTCGTTTTTTAGCATCATCAATTAACGTTTTGCCAATTCCTTGCCCTTGCTTATCTGGCGATACAAAAATAGCCGCCAATTCATTACCGTGAAGTGCATAAAAAGCAATGACGTTAGAATCCTGTACATAGACGTGTACTTCTGATGCTGGAATATAAATATTTCTCATGTTTTTTACTTGAGATTGCCAAAAATCAGCCGCTACAAAATCGTGAGCTTTCATTGAAGCTTCTAACCAAATGGACAAAACTGCATCCATATCTGCTTCCGTAAATGATCTGATCACGTTTCAATATCTCCATAATGCACATCTATTTTCGATGTAATATTTTCAACAAGTAAAATGTAATAAAAGCGGCGACAATATTGTAAAACATACTATGAACAAAGGCATTTTGGTAGTAGCAATTATTCCTAATGCCATACCAGCAAATCGTACATTGACAAAAGCCAGAACAACATTGAGCAATGGTGTCATAACAAAACCTTGACCATAACCAAGCAGCATCAAAATCGGCACAATCACAAATAGTAGGGTGCATTGAGTGAAGATAAAACAAAGCCTATGCTGGCAGGCGCGAAAATCAGCCCCTTATCAAAATGTAAAAATGAGTTTGCGCTTGATTGTTTATGCTAAAGATTGTTCGGATCTGCCCGAATAAAACAAGTGTGGATATGAATATACAATCAATATTTGAATAAGGTATTAAATTATTTATTAGTGCGCATACAAAATAATATTAAATTTTGAAATAACCTCTTTGTAAAAATAGTGTTTTATACAGAAAGTATAACACTCTAGTATGTAGAGTAATCATTTTAAAAAGAGGATTCCCCATTCTCCTTAATATCCATAAATCATCTACTGATTTCAAACGGGGTTATTAAGTGACTCAATAGAATAAAACACTGCTCTCACAGCCTCAAAAAAGACACAAAAAAAATCACATAAAAATTACATTATGGAAACAAATTAAACATTTTTCACTATATCAAAAAATAATTCATTATTTTTCAGCACAATAAATCTACTCTCTATTTGATGACTTTTGTTTTTTGTTATGAATTAGTTATAAATAAGTTAATGTTTTTATTGCAATTTAGCTTTAATTATTATGCTATAGCAACTTGCAGGTAAAGAACATTATGGTCAGCATTGCCCTATAGACAGTCGAAAAATATAGGGTCGGACTACTACTGCCTGCTTATTGTAATTTAATCATCGGTTTTATTAATAAGGACTTTTCAAGGAGCGATGTGCCAAACAGCGAATTGAAAGTTGCCACTTTTTGAAAAATGGATCATCTCTTATGAAAAAAAATAATCCGGCACGACCGATCTTTTTGTGGATGACGTTATTATTTGGGACATTACCTGTTAGTGCTTCAATGGCTGCGGCTGAATATCAGGAACAGGGTAAAAAGGACTCACCAAGCAGTTGGCTATCTGAAGAGTTTCATCATCAATGGGGATTGGCTGCTATTGGTGCTCATTATGCTTATGCTCGTGGTTACACGGGTAAAGGCATTAATGTTGGTGTACTCGATGAAGCTGTTACTAATCACCCTGAGTTTGCAGGTAAGTTGAAGATTCTGAGCCCGGAAGATCCATGGAGCTATGACAAAGATATCTTTGGGAATATCGAGTTCGGGGCCCATGGTAACCATGTTTCAGGGATCATTGCAGCAAACCGGGATGGTAAGGAAATGCACGGTGTGGCATTTGATGCGGGTTTAATTACAGGGAAATATTTGCAAAATGATTATAACCGCACAGAAGCCATGATCCAAAGCGATGTACGTGTAATTAATAACAGTTGGGGTGTTCGCCCTCGCTATTATACTGATGAGAACGGTCGGCCTAAACGGAGACCAGATGGTACGATCGATTACTATAAAGTCACTCTGCAAGATGTCATTAATTATATAACACCCATTAAAGATGATCTGGATCGGTTAAGTCGTTCTCCAATTCCAGAACTCGATGATTATACAACCAGAAGCGCGGGTTTGTTGCGTGCGGCGCGCCATGGGAAATTGGTTGTTTTTGCGGCAGGAAATGCAAATAACTATAACGTCACCTGGTTTCATGCAGGTATGCCGTATTTCTTCCCTGACGCGTTGAAAAACTACCTCAGCGTTGCCAACCTGACCAGAGAAAATGAGATTAATGTCTCATCAACGAGTTGCGGATATACTGCCAGCTATTGTTTGTCCGCACCAGGGACAAAAATTTACAGCAGTACAGGCGATTTTATTTCTAAAGTTGATGGGGAACTCGATGAAGATGCTCTCAAAAATGGTGAGTTGACGATCGATCCTACTTATGATGCTTATACCGGTACATCAATGGCATCACCTCATGTAGCAGGGGCCGCAGCCGTCTTAATGCAACGTTTCCCTTATATGACCGCCGGGCAAATTTCTGATGTCCTCAAAACCACGGCTACCGACTTGGGTGCCCCCGGTTTGGATGACATGTATGGCTGGGGAATGTTGAACCTGAAAGATGCCATTGATGGCCCTAAAATGTTCATTACTGAAAATGATATTCCTAAAAAATACTATATTCCGGGCTCTTATACTGAAACCCAGTTTATTGCCAATATTCCGGGTATCGGTGAATTGGTTGAAAAAGGTACGACTGTAGAAAGAACATGTAACAGTATTGAATGTATCTATGACAATTGGAGCAATGATATCTCCGGTCACGGTGGATTGACGAAAATTGGCAAAGGAACACTCGAACTTGCGGGTAAAAATAGTACTTACAAAGGGCCGACTTTGGTAGAACAAGGCCATTTGCAAGTCAGTGGCGCCATAACTTCTGATGTAACCGTGCATGATGGCGCAACGCTTGGAGGAACGGGTACTGTCGGTTCTCTTATGGCTAATACCGGAGCCAATATTGCACCTGGCGGGTTAGGATCAAGTGGTACGCTGAACGTTGATCGCAATATTACCTTCCAAAATGGTTCACGTTATCTGGTAAAAGTGGCACCAAATAACCAGAGTAATGGCGATCGCATTATCAGCAATGGCTTGGCAACGCTGAAAGGTGGTGAAGTACAAGTTACACTGGAAAACAGCAGTAACTTATTATCAAAACAAGAAGTTCGTAGCCTTCTTGGTCAGCAATACAATATCTTGCAAGCAAACAGTGGCATCAACGGGAAATTTGCTTCCGTACTACCAAACTATTTGTTTGTTGGTACTGAACTGAGTTACCAGACTGATCAGAATTACCAAACTGCCCGGGTGATGTTGGATATAAAACGTAATGCCACCAAATTTGCCAGTTTTGGAATGACCGCGAACGAACGCGCCGTGGCTGAAGCGGCTGATAAACTGGAACTCGGTCATCCGGTTTATGAGAGCATATTGATGTCCGATACGGCAGCTCAAGCTCGCCAGGCATTCCAACAATTTGCTACCGGACAGATTCATGCTGATATCGCAGCAGCACAAATCAATAGTAGCCGCTATCTGCGTGATACCCTGAATATCCGTTTGCGTCAGGCTGATGGTGGAACTATTGGACAGGATATCAAAGCGGATAAAAACGGCGCTTGGGTGCAAATCATGGGCAACTGGCAACGCGCGAATGGTAACAGTGAAGTCAATGGATATCGTGTATCCAACTATGGTGTGTTACTGGGTGCAGATAGAGAACTGGGTAATGATTGGCGTCTCGGAGTAGCTACTGGTTATACCCGTTCTTCACTGAAAGGTGGCTACAGTACCTCAGCGCGCAGTGACAATTTCCATCTAGCTCTATACGGTAGCAAGCAGATTGAGGCTTTAGCGTTGCGTGCCGGTGCTGCTTACAGTTGGCATCGCTTTGATACAGAACGTTCAATTGCCTTTGGTCAACAATCCGATAATCTGAAAGCCAAGTATAACGGTCAAACTAGTCAATTGTTTACTGAAGCAGCTTATGGGATGAATACATCTTGGTTGAATCTGGAGCCATTCGTTAACCTGTCTTACGTTAACTTCCGTAACGACAGCATTAATGAACGTGGCGGTGCCGCTGCACTGAATGGTCATAAGCAATCGAAAAACGCGACCTTCTCTACATTAGGTTTACGTGTAGATCAAAAATGGCAGACTGAGAATGAACTGACTGTGGGCGTATACGGTGAACTGGGTTGGCAACATCAGTTTGGCAACGTAGATCGTGACACTAAATTAAGTTTTAGCAATAGTAACTCAACGTTTACTGTCAACAGTGTGTCAGCAGCACGTGATTCCGCTGTAATCAAAGCAGGTACGGAATTAGGCATTAATGAAAACACTAAATTGTCACTGGGATATAACGGCGTTCTGTCAGGCAATCATAAGGATAACGGCGTATTCCTGAATACCAAATGGCGCTTCTGATCGGTAAAAATAGATGTCTTTTTAATAGCAAAAACTCACTGCTGACAAAGATTGGCAGTGAGTTTTACTTTTTAGGCCATTTGTATCTGCTTTAGCACAAATCACTTCGGTAGCATCGGATAATGATTAAATCTGATAATGGATTCAAGTCATTAGAACATCTAAAGGAGGAAAAATATGGCTTATCGTAAGACTCTATTAATCGGTTTGTTTTCTCTGTCAGCAATTTCAAATGCTTTGGCTTTGAATGGCTCTGTACCTTTTGAGGCACCAAATAATAATGGTGCTCCATTAATGAAATCAACTGATCCCGGCGCTGAAAAATACAGAACCGTTGGTAAATTCAATGGCTACTCACACTGTACTGCAACTTTAATTGCTGGTGAAAATGCACCTGATAAAAATACCCCCGCATTGATATTGACTGCTGGTCATTGTGTAGACAGTAATGTAGGCACAAATGACGTGACCGTTGATCAACCGGCTCCTGATTATTGGAAATATACTCCGGATTACTTCATTGATAAAAAGAACAACCTTTCTCCGGTTAAAGTCAACCGTATCTTGTATTCAACGATGAAGAACGAAGATATCGCGGTATTAGAGCTGAAAACAACTTATGGTGAATTAGCCCAAAAAGGCTATCATCCGATGAAATTGAAGAAAAATCTTGAGATGAAACAGCAACCTATTGTGTCAACTCATATTCCTGTCAATGACGTTGATTACAATTACGCCTATCTCAGAAAATCTGAGTGTGATATTACTGGAAAGTCTCCAGAATTGTATGAAGGTGGCTCACCATGGTTTTGGTCTCCGGTTTTCTCAGTTAACTGCGCTGGTATAGCCGGTGGAAGCTCCGGTTCTCCTGTTTTTGAGAAAGGTCAAACAAATGTAATTGGGGTGCTTAATACAACGACAGAACCTGGGATAACGGGTTGTGGGGGTAACAGACCTTGTATTATTGAGAACAATAAGGGGGTTCCACAGGAAGGTATTAGCTATTTCATTCCTGTAGATAACATTGCGAATGCACTCACAAAAGATAGTAAACTTGACCTGTCTAAGCTCCAAAATGGCAGTGGCAATATTCTGGAAAAAACGAATTTCTGGTCACCGTGGATATCTCAGAGTGTTGATCCGACTAGCGGAGAGAAAGCAAAATGGGATGTTGTTATCAAGGAAAATGCCAACGTCAAGAATATTCGATACAAAACAGGCTTAATCAGTGAAGTAAATTGTGCAGATGAAGCCGGATATGGTGCCCCCGCTCTTGCTAGCCAGAATCCGCTGCAAAACTTGTTACTTCCAGAAAAAGATGGGATCTACAAGCTTTGTGTGATTAACCAGAATAACGATGGTCAATGGCAAAAAACTAAAGATGCATCAATCATGTTGCGGGAAATTGATAATACTCCACCATCAATTAAACCCACTTTGCATGTAAATGATTATGGTAATGGTGCTTGGACTGTAACAGCCGAACCTCGTCCATATGAACTCGGAAGTATATTTGTCAAATATGGCCCTAAAGCGACAACCCATTGTGACGATAAAGCAGATTACAGTTTCTTCTGGAGACCAGTAAATCTGGATAAATCTAAAGCTCCATGGCGCGTCTGTGCATATGGTGAAGATACAGCAAAAAATGCCGGCCCAATTAACGTACTTGATTTTGATTCTACTATTGTTGAGTAGATAGCTATCTAGCAAATTGGAGATGTGGGACAATAAAACACCATTGTCCCATTTTTCTTTAGCCTATCACTTATTTTTCCTGACGATATCAATCCTGAATATCCCTGCTGAAATCTCTTTCAGCCAAATTTTCATCAATCAACAACTTGAATCCTATGTCTATTAGGCCCAGTTTATCATTTTTAACGATTATTTCTTTCCTGGGCCTTCAGATATGTAGGTCGACTCATAGCCCTGTCCATGTAATCCTTTATGTCTGAATTTATAGCTATACCACATAGCTTTGCCCACAGCAGAGTGTGTGTCACGAAGATATCAGCTAACGTAAAGTTAGGGCCTGTTATCCATTCGTAACCTTTATTTAGCCTGATTTGGTTAACTGCTCTGTTTGCTTCGTTTTTGGAGTAATCTATGAGCCCTAGGTTTCGCTGATTTTCGGGAATGAAAACTTGCTGCTTCAATAAATTCCACACTGGAGACTCGAGGTCAGTAAGAGCATAGCTCAACCATGAGTTGATAGTGGACCTCTGTTTCGGCTCAGCAGGATAGAATGTTGTAGAAGGATATTTTTCACAAATATAGATACATATTGCCAGTGTCTCTTCAATGGACACATCTCCATCACTCAGAAAAGGGACTTTTCCTCGTGAATGGGGGGATTTTATGCAAGGAGCCGGATTAAACAGATCAACCTTGACCGATTCATAAGTTGCCCCGATCTCTTCCAGAGTCCAGAGAACTCTCAACGATCTACTTTTAGGGTAAGTGTATATTTTCATAATGTTGTCTCCTGATTTGTGGATTTGTTTGGCGTGTGGTGTTAAATTCACGTGCTACGACACTGATATTGGTTCCTTCTTTCAGCACTGGCGGACGCCCAAGGCGTTTCCCGGACTCAACGCTCAAACTCTGCCACAGACCACTAGACGTCCTGAATAATGATGAAAACTTTTCCCGTAGGTCAACTTCCTTTTAGTATGTCGATCAATTCAAGGTCTGCCTATCGGGAACCGATTTGCTCTGGTGTCAATAACTATAGGTCTTTCCATTCAGTTTTATCCTGCCAGTCATGTCTATATCGGTATCTGTAACCATCAGAAGATACAGGTTATTTTACTGTCATCTGCCGTAAATGTCGTCATATTGTAGCTTTACTCCCATTCGGTCTATTAAAGGAGGCTTGAATATGCCATCGCGTACTATTCCACCTGCCATTTCTCCGGTTATTTTGCCTATATTTTCATTTACTGTATTTTTCATTGGTGCGACAGAATTTATGTTATCTCCTATGCTCAAGCCTTTGGCTGAAGCATTTAAAACGACAACAGATAAATCGGTTTGGTTGGTATCTGGGTATGTTTTTGCTTATGCGCTTGCTGCACCGATTTTTGGTTGGTTATCTGATCGAATAAATCGACGCAAATTATTATTAGCATCCCTGTTATTTCTTGCCCTTGATGGTTTGGCATTAACAGTGGCCCCCAATCTGGAGATCGCAATTGGATTGCGTATCTTTGGTGGCATTGCTTCAGCCGCTTTGATTCCAACTATCTTTGCGTTAATTGCGGAAATTTTTCCGCTCCACAAACAAGCGTCAGTTATGGGGATCGTCATGCTCGGTATGACTGGTGGTATAGCAGGCGGCCCTATTTTTGCCGGTATTTTAACGGAGTTATCTGGCTGGCGGATACCATTTCTGATAAGTGCAAGCGGATGTCTTTTACTCTGCATTTTAAGCAAAAAATATATTCCAGACCTGATTAATATTCGAAAAGCGGAGCTTCAGAAAGTCGCATTTCAATGGGTACATCAAGGCAATTTAATACTCCCTCTCATTGCAAAAGGGCTTTGGAATGGAACGGCAGTATCTACTTTTATTCTGGCTGGAGAGGTTCTAAGGCAGCATTATGGATTGGGAACAGGAGCAATTGGCCTATCCGTTTCTGCATTCGGTATTGGACTTGGTTTAGGGAATCTGTCCGTAAGTATTGTGAAGAAACTGCATGTCAGGGACGAATGGATTCTTTTACTGGCAACAGTATTACTGTTCATCACTATTTCTGCATTTATGCTAATGCCTCTATCCCTGTTTTTCAGCCTTGGTTGTTTGATGTTATGGGGATGTTCGCTTGGCCTTGCAGCTCCGATAAGCACTTCTATTTTGGCAAATCGGGCAGCACAGAATAAAGGCCAGATATTGGCAGCTTCAGAAAGTATGAATAATCTGACAATCTTATTTTTACTCCCTATTGCCACCAACTTACTGATACAGCATGGTGTTACGATAACCATGATAGTGCTAGGAAGCTGCTTTATAGTGGGAATTGGGCTGTCACTACGGGATCTTATAGTGACACTGTCACTTACCTATCACGATGAGAGTGGCAAAACGTAGAGGATCGTGAATAAGTTGCACTAAACTCTTTTTTTAACCATTCAAGAAAGATAGTCTGCGGTGTATTGGCAGCAAAAATATCGGGTGATATCAGGTAATAAGCAGAACCATCTGGAATGAAACCGTAAGGAGCGCTTACCCGTTTATCACTCAACTCTTGTTCAATCATGTATATCGAGCTTATTCCAACGCCATGTCCGGCCATCACCGCTTCCAATAGAATATAAAAGTGTTCAAACCAGTGTTCGTGACATTTTTGGATAACGTACCGGGTGCCTGATATCCAATCATTCCACGCGTCAGGACGGGTATGTGTATGCAGTAAAGTCATTGGCTGATTTGCAATAACACCGTTTTCTGCATCAGGTAAACAAATCGGGGCTATCCATTCTTTTCCCAAGATTTCAGCAAAATAACGCTTATCCCAAATAAAATCATTTCGACGAATAGCTAAGTTAACTGAGTTTCGTGAAAAATCGATATTACCCCCACCAGCGACTAAATGAATTTCAATGTCAGGATAATTTTTCTTAAATTTCATCAGGTTGGGAATAAGCCACTTCATCATAATAGTGGGCTCACAAGAAACAACCAGCCGCGTTGTTTGCAATGTTTGTTGAAGTTCATTAATTGTTAATGTTAAAAGCCCGAAAGCTTGTTGGCAGGCTTGCTTAAGTTTTTCACCTGCTGGTGTTAAAAAAAGCCCCCTATTCCTACGCTCGAATAATACAACCCCCAAAGCCGCTTCTAATTGCCGGATCTGGCGACTTACCGCACCCTGTGTCACAAACAACTCTTCAGCCGCTTTGGTTAAATTTTGGTAACGAGCTGCTGTTTCGAACGCCCGTAATGAGTTCAGTGGAGGAAGGTTTTTCATTGCACTCCTTTATCGTTGATTTTTTCTCAATCATTCTAGCGCAAATTAATCGTTATTTTTTAGTCAAAAAAATCAAGAGAATAAGTTACCAAAATATGAAAACCAATCATCAGGAGACATAATGACAGAGTTAATTGCTGTAGCCATTATTACCATTCTTGCTGTTATCAGCCCGGGAGCTGACTTTGCGATGATCACCCGTAACAGCTACCTTTATGGTCGGCAAGCAGGCATATTGGCGGCATTTGGGATTGCGGTAGGTATCTTGGTGCATGTTACTTATACCATACTTGGGATTGGTATTTTGATTGCTCACTCTCCTAATATGTTACTTGCTATAAAGGTTATAGGGGCTATTTACCTTATCTATATTGGTTATAAGACACTCACATCAAAAACGAAAGTTGATATTGATATTAACTCAACAAAGATTGTCTCAATTGCCGCGTTTAGAACAGGGTTTTTGACAAATGTATTAAATCCTAAAACAACACTTTTTGTTGTCAGCATATTTACTCAAATTGTTTCCCCATCGACCGGTATTGGCTTGCAAATGGGCTATGGAATTTTTATTTCTCTAATGCACCTTTTCTGGTTTGTTGGTGTTGCTATTCTCTTTTCCCACCAAAAAATTAGGTCTGCAATGTTAGAAAAACAAACAGTGCTTAATCGAATTATTGGCGTTATTTTGATCGGATTAGGTGTTTCTTTAAGTGCAATTCCTATTGTTAGCTGATAAAACTTAGCAATGAACTAATCGCTGCTATAAGGGATCTCTATTATGCCAATTAACTTTAATGCTAAAGAAAACAGACATACTTATGTTGGCCGTGATGCTCAACAGGAATGGTACGATTTAATCCAAAAACTGGTGGAACCGCGCGATAAAGAAATTGCAGATATTGGCTGCGGTGGTGGTATTTATTCACTGGCATGGGTAAAAATGGGGGCGAAGAAAGTCACTTGTGTTGATTTTTCACAGCAGATGCTAGCTGATACGGCAGAAAATACTCACGGTCTTTCGAATGTCATGATCAAACAAGGTGATGCTCTTTGCACTGGTTTGCCTGATAACAGTCAGGATATTGTTTTTGAAAGAGCGCTTATCCACCATATAACCCATGAAAACAGAACAACATGTTTTGCTGAAGCTCATCGTTTATTACATGCTGGTGGAATGTACATTTTACAGGACAGAACTTTTCAGGATATCCAACTTCCGGGTTCATCTGAACATATTCGGGGCTATATTTTTGATGTTTACCCTCACCTATATCATTTTGAAACCCAACGTAGGCCAGACAATATTGAAGTCATTAATGGTCTAAAAACAGTAGGATTTAAACAAGTTAAGGCGGTACCTTTTTTAGAAAAACGTAACACTTATAAAAATTTTTCACAATTGGCAGCAGATTTTCAACTACGCAAAGGCCGCTCTATTTTGCATGAATTGAGCGATGAAGAAATCACTCACCTTATCAACCACATGGAAAAATCGTTGGGTAACAAGACTGATATTGTTGAGAAAGACTTTTGGACAGTTTGGGTAAGCATAAAATAAGAAATATCAAATGAATATACCAGAGTCTATGGTGATAAAAACGACAAATCACTGGATGATAAACCATCGCATTAATGCTAATTTGCCCGGTTATTTGGCAACAAGAGTGCGGAGGGAGCAGAATTGACCTTATTTATTTGGAGAGAATTCTGTGAAAGCTACACCCCGCCCTTTTGCCAAGGGGTAAGCAAAACAGGAATCATTAATTTCTTAAAAAAGAGTCTATAAAAATAGACTCTTTTACATTCAACCCTTTTTAATATTCAAATCTTAATTGAGTAACGTTTGGACGTTTATCTATTGACCAAGTAATGGCGCATCTAAACTTGATTTCAATCGTGCTTTTTTCTCTTCTTCATCAACCAACTGATTCAGTTTCTTAACAAAGATAGCTTGAAGCTGATTCCAGAACTCTTCAAAGTGCTCTTCATCACGTAAGCAATAAGTCATTACTGCTGCACGCAATACAAAGATACGGCGAATTTTATCCCATTCACTGCGGCTAAAACCACACCGCTCTGCGTAGTGTCTTGGTGTATCACCATACTCTTTATAATCCAGTATGGTTGATGATGTGAGGAAGTCGTTGGTATAAGCTCGTCCTGTAGAATAGGAGCACAGCTCATAAAGCCGCTTGTTGAGGGCATTGTGACTTTCCAGACTTTCGTTCCCCATTTCTTTGAATGTAAAATTGATCATATGAAAATCTGGGGATGGCATAACATGTACTTCAAACCGATGCTTACCTGCTTCTATGGGTAACATATTTGCCAATTTATCTATTAATCTTTGTGCTGTCACGATGCCAGCAGCAATGACTTTCCCATATCCGTTGATATTCAAAGGTAATAAGCGATGAGCGGCCCAAAGCGCTGCTGCGGTTGCTCCCGCTTTTGAACCTTCCATAATAGATGAACCAAGAATACCTCTATTGTTGACAACAGGATTTGTTTTGTCATTGTTTTCTTCAAAAACATAAGCTGCACGAGAAGCGATCAAATCAAGAATGCGTTTGTCTTTCATACAAATTGCACCCGCAGCATATTGAATGAAACCAACTTTATGAGGATCAACTGTAATCGAATCCACTTCTTTTAATGCCTTAAAGCTCTTATAAACTTCTGGCTTCGGCCAATTGATGTTTTCCGGCATAATGCCTATCGAACGATGACAATTAGCAAGCTCGTCATATTCAATAAATTCGCCCTGCTCATTCAGCAACATGGCGCAAGCGTATCCCGCGTAAGCCGCATCAACATGAATATAGAAAGATCCACCATAACGCTCTTCACACTCTTGCCTCAAAGCAATGACTTCATCAATCCGATCAATTGCACCAACTTCTGTCGTGCCAACCACAGCAATCATCGCCAAAATTGACTCGCCTTGCTCGATTAACTCTAAGGTGATTTTCCGCATTTGAGCAACGTCAGTTTGATAATTTTCATTAACAGGTAATGAAATAATATTTTCCTGACCAATACCAAAGATATCTGCCGCTTTCATCCAAGAGTAATGTCTAGATTGTGGAACTAACAGCTTGCCTAATATTTCTGGTTTAGTTCCTGTACCACGACATGTCATATCACGTACTTCTTCAAAAATTTCGCGTTCTTGTAGGGTACTGATTAAATCCAGAATTTCAGCCGTTGGCATATTTTTCAATTGCTTTGGTGACTTATGGCTGACCAGATCTTTTGCCTTGGGATGTTGAGATATTGCAAAAGGTAATGTTTTTAAATTCCTGGCTACCCACAAGCCTTCATAATTCGCGACCGTACCGCCAGAAGTAATATGCCCCCAAGATTGATGCGGGTCATAACCAAACATACGGCAAAGATCTAATCCCGATTCAAGTTCTAGTTCTGTTGTTGTCGGGGATGCTTCATAACTACAGTTATTCGGGTTGTACATCATGGCCATGACGTAAGCAAGATTAGAAACCATTAATGTGTCGCTGTTAATGTGGCCAAGATAACGGGGAGAAAAGAAAGGAATTGAAGTGTTTTTTAGTTTTGCTGACAGTTGATTTAAAATTCCTTCTGTCCGATAAAGTGTCTCTCTATAATTATGTTCATAGCGATCAACTGATGTGGTTAACTCAGAATCCCCAGGATGAAAACCTGAACGCCAGTACATATGTTCGTTAACCGTATAGTCCATCATCTCTCTAAAAAAAACCGCATTCTCTGATTTTGGTCCTAAAAATAACGCATCTACATTTAAATTAGGATGAAGTGGTTTAGTCATAATTACGCAGCCTTTTAACTGATTCTTTGTGTTTTGTAGTAAAGTTGATTTATAAACTTATTAATAATTTGTTTTTGTTTTCTATGGTTAATGGCAAACTCATGTGGCGGTTATAAAACACCTACAATAACTCATTGAAATAAATTGTTTGTTTTTCAATCAATGCGCAAAAATTTTCTGCAACATAGGCCAAATCAATCTATTTTTATAGATATAAAACATAGTTCTTAGAATATTAATAATAAGTTAATAATTATCTTTAAATTTGTGCGCTACCACAAAGAAACGAGAAGAATATCTCATATCATCAAGATGAAAATATCGCGTATAGAAACCATAAACATATGACACTGTTCACACATAACAGAATCCGTGACATTGTCACCGATCCTGTTATGTGGAACGTAAGGCGCAGGATAATCAGTGGAAGTAGTATGAATTATCTATCATAAGTTGCACATAATAAAAAATGTATATTGATTAATCAATTCAGCGATAAATATGAGCATCGAACCGACAAGAATAGAATAAGTATTATTAATTAATAGGTTATCCCTTCCCTTCCATAAGGCATAAGTCCAGGTTGTCATTGCAATAATATATAAGCACCATGAAAGAATTTTTAGTCCAAAGGCACTTTTGATATTAAGTTCAGCTTGGTGTGGGAAGATCATATTATCATTAACCATTGTGACTTCTGCTAACCATTCCATATAGGCCGGATGCTCAATTAACCGTACAGTAACGCTGATAAAAACAACAAAGAGCGCTGCCATCACTAACTTAATAGGTAATTTTCCTCGAATGGATTTTCTTAACGGACAGGCGATAAATGATAAAGCCAATGCAGGGCCTAAAGTAAATACTGCACCATAGAACAGAAAATAGGTATTGATGTTCGTCCATGTCACCATGTCACTGTTGACGTAAATAATCGCCATATAGTGGACGTCAATAACTCCAATGATGCCAATTGCCAACATGATATAAACATAAATCTGCTTTCTAAGCGCAACAAAAAGTGTATGTAGTACGAGTAAGCTAAAATAGACGGCGGCAAAAATCGTTTCTATGTTTATCCACTCCTGCTTAACATTGTGTAGAGATTGGTAAACACTAAGTGGATATTCCCAAATGTTCAAAGAGGAGATAAACCCGATACCTGCCAGTACACTACTTATTAAGTATGTTTTTAATAATGTTTTTTGCACAAGAGTAGTTACTGAATGTTGCCATATGTTTAGTTCGTGCTTAATCCAGTAAACATAAAGTACACTCATCAGTACAAGCCCCACAGAACCTTGCACTATCATTGTAAATGCAATTAACAACCACTCACTCATGTCAATCCTATTCCATTTATCTGTAACCAAACAACATCATCGACGCGTATTGCATCCATATATTATTAATTAAATTTCAGTTTAATCAAGATATTATATTGAATGGCTAAAGTTTTACGCAAGTTCGACGTTAATCCAAAAAAATTTCATCTTTTTTCGCTAGTGATGATATATGCCGTGATTAATGCGAGTATCTGGCTCTTACCAGAGCTACCTAAATATGTTAAATTTACGCATATCAATCACTTCTAATGAGCACTCCCCCATGATCCCGGAAAAACGTATTATTCGTCGGATTCAATCTGGTGGTTGCGCAATCCACTGTCAGGATTGTAGCATTAGCCAGCTTTGTATTCCTTTC
The DNA here is from genome assembly GCF_014467285.1 of Xenorhabdus sp. PB62.4. Taxonomy (NCBI): domain Bacteria; kingdom Pseudomonadati; phylum Pseudomonadota; class Gammaproteobacteria; order Enterobacterales; family Morganellaceae; genus Xenorhabdus; species Xenorhabdus sp. PB62.4. The sequence continues at coordinate 90,086 of NZ_NKHR01000012.1, forward strand.
ACCTTAAATGAACATGAGCTTGATCAGCTTGATAATATCATCGAGCGCAAGAAACCCATCCAGAAAGGGCAAACCTTGTTCAAAGCTGGTGATTCATTGAAATCACTCTATGCCATCCGTTCAGGAACCATCAAAAGCTATACAATTACTGAAGAAGGCGACGAACAAATTACGGGTTTTCATCTTGCTGGTGATCTAGTTGGATTTGATGCCATCATTAACACTGAACACCCCAGTTTCGCTCAAGCGCTTGAAACATCAATGGTATGTGAGATCCCATTTGAAACGCTGGATGACCTTTCAGGAAAAATGCCTAATCTCCGCCAGCAGATGATGCGTTTGATGAGTGGAGAAATTAAAGGTGATCAAGAAATGATCCTGTTGCTATCCAAAAAGAACGCAGAAGAAAGGCTGGCCGCATTTATCTATAACTTGTCACGTCGTTTTGCGCAACGTGGTTTCTCACCTCGTGAATTCCGCCTGACAATGACTCGTGGCGACATCGGTAATTACTTAGGCCTGACCGTTGAAACCATTAGTCGCCTGCTTGGTCGTTTCCAGAAGAGTGGTATCCTGGCTGTCAAAGGTAAGTATATCGCTGTCGAAGATATGGATAAATTGACCGAATTGGCTGGTAAAGCTCCCGCCAATGTTTCCTGACATTATCTAAATTTTAAGCCAGATCACTATATTTTGCTGATCTGGCATTCTTTTACCCTGTTATAGTTGTCCATATTGGTTTATCTTCTGTATTAAAGAGGCATCCAGACTCTGCGAGGAATTCAGTATGGCAAACTACCAAAACCTCTTGGTCGCAATTGATCCCAATCAGGATGATCAACCCGCATTAAGGCGTGCAGTTTATATCGTGCAACGCAATGGCGGCCGCATTAAAGCATTTTTACCTATTTATGACCTTTCATATGAAATGACTACCCTGCTTTCTCCTGAAGAAAGAAACGCAATGCGGAAAGGTGTGATTGGTCAACGAGTCGCTTGGATAAAGCAACAAGCCCATTATTATCTTGAATCGGGAATTGATATTGAGATTAAAGTGGTTTGGCATAATCGTTCTTATGAAGCCATTATTCAAGAAGTTATCACTGGAAATCATGATTTACTATTGAAAATGGCTCACCAACATTCCCGGTTGGAGTCGATGATTTTTACTCCACTGGACTGGCATCTGCTACGTAAAAGTCCTTGCCCTGTCTGGATGGTAAAAGATCAAGTATGGCCAGAAAATGGTTCTGCTGTGGTTGCAGTCAATTTATCCAATGAAGAACCTTATCATAATGAATTGAATCTAAAATTAGTGCGTGAAACACAAGATCTCGCCAATCGCATTGTAAAAGATCCCTTGATTCATCTCGTTAATGCTTATCCAACCGCCCCTTTAAATATTGCAACTGAATTGCCTGATTTTGACCCTAATGTGTACAATCAGGCGTTGCGTGGTCAACATTTGATTGCAATGAAAGAGTTGCGACAGAAATTCTATATCAGCGAACAACAAACTCACGTTCATGAAGGTGTGCCGGAAAAAGTGATTCCTGAAATATGCGATGAATTAAATGCAGGTGTGGTTGTTTTGGGCATCCTTGGCCGGACTGGATTATCAGCCGCATTTCTTGGCAATACCGCCGAACATGTTATCGATCGGCTTAAATGTGACTTGTTAGCTATAAAGCCTGATGGGTTTGTTTGCCCTATCAAGGTAGATGAAGAATAACGAGTTCAATAAATGATAGAAACTCATAGATAGATAGATAGATAGATTGCCCGAACTTTATTTCGGGCAATTTCACATTTGAATTCATTTAATGCTTTTAATCTCTTTTGTTTCTTTTTTACGAAAAACCAGAGCTAAACCAATTATTATAGAGATCATTCCAAGAATACTTAGAGCAGATAACGTATTGCCTAAAAATAAATAATCCATTATTGCTGTTACCCCTGGCACAAGATAAAACAAGCTAGTGACATTGACTAAATTACCCGCTCTGATAAGTCGATAAAGTAATAATTGAGCAACGACAGAGATGACTAAACCATAGTGTTTTTGAGGTCATACAAGTACACCTATCATAATATTTATTAATAACCGGAAATTAATACTGAATAAAACAATTGACAAACTGTTTAGTAGCTATTCTTCCTGTCAGAAATTTAAGTTTCTGGCGGCATTCTTTAAGCGTTCATCTCCACGTCGATCATATTTCTGGGTTGTGGTAATACTTGAATGTCCCATAGCATCTTTGACAGTTACGATATCTTCGCCATTATCCAACATGGCTGATGCAAATGTTCTGCGCAGATCATGCGGAGCAAATTTTTCCAGTCCACTTTCTACTCTGCGTATCTCAAGGATGTGATAAATAGCTTGATCTGATAAACGGTTATCAGTTACATCATCATGGCGACGAATTCGGGTAAAAAGCGGGCCGGCATGATCCCCGCGTACTTCATCTATCCAACGATTTAAACGTTCCCATGTTCCTTCCGGCATATAAGATAAGCGTTCTTTATTCCCTTTTCCCATCACCCTTAATGCTTGTTCGCGACGAATAATGTGTTTCATATCTAACGAAACAATTTCTGATCGTCTCAGACCACAGCCTAAAAGCACTCCAATAATCGCCGCGTCACGTAATCCTTTTGTGCTGATATCGTTTTCACAGGTAAAAAATAGATCTTTTATTTCATAACGCTCAAGCGCCCTGCCTTTTGGCAACCGATTTCCCCTGACAGACCGTACTTGTCTTATATGTTGAAAATTATCGGTGTCGAGTTGTTTCATGGTCCAGGCTTCCAATGCAACCCCTTTCAAAGCAGAAAGATAAGTATTAATTGTTGCCGGCGCTTTACCTGAATCTGAAAGCATTTCCATAATTGCTTGAACATGGTGACGACGGAGTGCGTGCCAAGCACAGTCCCGCACATTTTGGTATCCCAACATTTTTGCCACGATATCCAAAAATGATTTCATCGTTTGGCGACTGCGTTTTGATCCAAGACTGACAAGATATGCAATTGCGGGGTTTTCATATATCTGCTTTCCCGATGCTGATAACGACTTCAACTTACCCTGATTTTGTTGAGAGTCGGTTAGCACGATAAGTGATTTTTTATCACCACTATTTTCGTGGTTATCTTTATTTTGATTGTTTTGATTATGACTGTTCAAAGCTATCTCCTGACTTCAATGTCTACAGTTCGCCAAAACATAATCTATTGAGAGAGTTTGAACGGAACAGACATTTCCAATTTCCCTATCCCTGATAGTTTATTTTTCACTCAATTTAAGTGCATCTTAGCGGTTATGCTACGTAAAAATTACGGCTGATTACTCACACCATTTTATTTAAAAAACCTTACTTTTTCAAATATATGTTTTAATAAGTAGAATAAATATCGATTTCTGTTCTTTGATTAACTTGTTGTTTAGTAACAACAAAGTTTGCCTACAAGGAATCAGCTTATGTACAACCTATTGATGTAGTTATCTTCTGTTCATCAAAAACCGCTGATCTGAACAACGGTACGATGGGTTCTTTACTTCCTATTGAAGCGTTTGTTAGTCGTAAAGCGAACGCCTATTCAGACAGTCAGGCTCTTGCGGCCATGAAGCTTATCGGCCCCAACTTACGCAAGGTTTTTTGGGATGGCAATGATAAAGTTGCCCGTGAATCTATGATGTTGGGTTCAACCCTTGCCGGTATTGCATTCTCTAACTCATCTGTTGCACTGGTGCATGGGATGAGCCGTCCTATCGGTGCTTTCTTCCGTGTTCCACATGGGTTATCCAACGCCATGCTGCTTCCTGCCGTCACCCATTTTTCTTTAAATACAGCCAAAGAACGTTATGCCGAATGTGCACGTACACTCACCTTTGCAAAACCAACAGACAGTGACAAGGTCGCCTGTGAAAAACTACTAACGACGTTAATTGATTTAAATGAAGAGCTTTCCGTGCCGACACCAGAGCAATTTGGTATTGACAAAACGCACTTTTTTGAGGTGGTGGAAACAATGGCGAAACAAGCGGAAGCCTCTGGATCACCGGGTAATAACCCACGAATTCCAACTATTGCGGAAATGGTAACCATATATAAACAATTGTGGAATTAATGACTGAGTTACTGGAGAAAAGGCTATGAGTATCGTAGGACATTTTATTAACGACAAAGTGGTTGATATCCATTCACGTTTACAGGATATTTATAATCCTGCAACTGGCGGCGTCATTCGTCAGGTAGCCATTGCCCCCAAGTCCATTACTGAAGCATCGATTGCGGCAGCACAAGCGGCTTTTCCTGAATGGCGTGATACCCCGCCAGTAAAGCGGGCACGTATTATGTTCCGTTATAAGCAGTTGCTTGAAGGGCACGCTGATGAAATTTGCTGTTTGATTGGTCAGGAACATGGCAAAATCATGCACGATGCAGCAGGTGAACTTCAACGTGGTATCGAAAACGTGGAGTATGCCTATGGCGAAACGTGAAAACCTGCTGAAAACGCTGCCCATCCATAAAATGACCCGCAACACGATCACTGATCTTTTCGATTTAAATGATGAATTGGACAAAATAGCACAAACGCAGCTCAGTATTGATAATGAAGAGGTTATCGATGGCATGATCGCGTGTTCTGTTCCCGTTAAAGATCAAAAAAATCGGTTGATCGCTTGTGATTATGTTCATGCCCCTTCTATCCGTATTTCATTAGGATCTTTATTGCAGTTTGCTACTCCTATGCTGCAGGCGGCACAGGCCCTCAGCCAACTTGAGCACTGTTAATTGTTATTAGCGAGATTTTAAGTTGCCTCGTGAAAAAACCATGCAAAAAGGTGGGTATTGACCATAGGTATCATTATAATTTTTGCATCGTTCATTATTAAACGATTTGATCACGAGTAATATTTTCAATATCGGCAATTAATTACAAAACAAACACGTTGCTGTATGTAAAGTATTTGAATTAGAGTTAATGTCTCTGACATCCAGCAGATATAAAACTCATTATTTAATGATTCTATTGTTATAGGTTTTTTAATTGTCTGCATTTTATTGGTCTTAAGTGTATTTAAACGATAAAAATCATATAAAAATACAGAAATGAAACACTTTTATATATTGATATAAATATAATAACGTCATAAAAGTACAACAAAAATATTTTCCTATCTTGGGGGAACGAAAAGGCAACTAATTTATTCTTAAATTTACATGCTAATTTTTTGTTTCTTTAATTTATACAGAAAAGTCTTTTTCATATTAAAATCAACGACATCTGTCAAAATGTGCCAGTTAATGTGCGTCACTCATCGGATGTTAAAGCCCCGAAGTGTCCGAAGTTATTAAAGCACAACATGTTAATTAAATAACATTTAATGATAGTCGAAACCTCATCCAAACTCTATATACTAACCAACTTTAAATGTAACAACTTAGAATACGGAGTGTTCATTTTCAGGAAGATTTAATTCTTACACTTACTTTAATTAATTAATGGGTAGGATATACATATGTTTTTTAAAGAATATTATGAATTTTCATCGACTAAAGAAAACACACACACACCAAAATTTAACCCCTCAACATTTGATGAGTATGCAGGACTCTATGAAAAGATGAGCTCCTGGCCCTACCGTAAAGAATTAGAGCTTCCAACGCTAGGAAATTTGTTGGGAGACTTATCCGGCCTGAGTGTGCTGGATTTCGGATGTGGCCCGGGTGCAATTACACGCTGGTTGAAAGGTCGAAAAGCCAAATGTATTGTTGGTCAGGATATTTCCGAAGGCATGCTTAATTACGCACGTCGCCGCGAAGAAAAAGAAAAGGATGATATTAAATATATTTCAAAAGTTAGTGAAGATTATAACGAATATTTCGATGTCGTTCTTGCTGTTTATGTAATGCCCTATGCAGCTAACCACGAAGAATTACTAAAAATGAGCCAAACCATGGCCAGGGTATTAAAGCCAGGTGGCCGATTAATTACACTACCTATCCATCCACAGTTTAGTGCAGATCCGGAATATTATCGCCCCTTTGGTTTTCGCTTGATTGAAGAGCAACCTCGTGCGGATGGGAGCCCTATTCGCCTTCATATCTGTCAGACACCGTACGATATCAATATTCAAGCCTACTATTGGTCGCATTCAACATTAGAAAATACACTGCAACAGTCTGGTTTCCATGAGATAAACTGGAAGCCGTTGAATATACCCGCCAATCCGGACTTACAGGACCTTTTTCCCTATGTTAAATGCCCTCATGCAGCCATCATTGAAGGTATCAAGGGGGAAGCATGCTAAGTTATTTTGGTCAATATTCTGTCTCCAGCATTGAACATATTGACAGGCATGAGTGGGATGCGCTGGTCACCGACAGTGATTTTTTCCACAGTCACGGCTGGTTAGCCGGGTTAGATTACGCTTTGGGTCAGACGGATGTTTTGGCCCTGAACGGAAATACCGGGGTGTTGGGCGGTTGCGCTTTATGGAAAGGTGAAGATCATCCAGGGCTGTTCTATCTGCCGGACTATTTCCCCGGGCTGAAAGGCCCCTGGCAACGACCATTCTTGTGGGGAGGCGCTCGTCGCTCAACGCATAATGAGCTCCCCTGTGTGCGGGGAGATCGGCGTGGTGAAGCATTGTCAACCATAGCCGAAATGCTGATTCAGTACTCCGCAAGCCAAAGGTATTACGCAAGCATTGTACCTTTTATGCCATTACATCTGGCGCTGGAGATGGCTCGCTATTGTCCTTATGCCCGGGTACTGATGCACTCGGCGGAAGCGACTATACCTGTACCGACCGGTGGCCTGGATTCACAATTACAACTACTGCGCTCCCACCACCGGATAAGAACCAACGCAGAACTGGCTGCTTTTTCACGCTTAGGGAATCGGGTGGAATGGCGTCAACTGGATGACCACCTACTGGAATCAGCAGCGGAGCTTATTGCTAGCAACAGGGAAAAATATGGTAGCTATCAGGGAATTGACTGGATGCTTCGCATATTTGACGGCCAAAAAAAATCTTCAATCATAGACACTGCCATCGCTGCTGTTGCCTGGCGTGGCCAGCAAATAGTCGGGATCACTATTTTCTATCGTTTTGGTTCAACCCTTCATGCTCGCTATTACGGTTCGAACTATCAGATCAATGATAACGACTTTCGTTATTTTGTTCTGACTTACTACCATTCTCTCGATTATGCCGCAAAAAATGGTCTGCGCGAATGTCGGTTATCAATTTCTGCCCTTAGAGCCAAGACACGACGTGGAGCGAAAATAGAGCCGCTAGCAGCACTGTTACTGTTCGAGAACGCACCTTTGTCTATAGACGAATGTGAAGATTACAACCATCGTTTTTATCAATATTATCAAAAGCAATACAGTACCTACCTGACCCCCGATTGGACGCTACTTGCTTAAAGGAGAACCCTATGTTGCATCTGATGTATTTACTGAAACCAACACACAAGGCTCATCAGGATATGGACGCATTTTGGCGATGGGTAGAACAACGTGATGAATGGTTCTACCGTTCGTTGACGATGGCGGAAGAACGGCGTTGGTATATTCGTACGATTGGCAATAATGTCCATTGCCTTGAGCATTATGTCACATTCGCCGACGAAGCCGCTTGGGGGCAGTATCGCCAGGCCGTGTCAAAACTTTGTAAAGATCCCGAATGGGAAAAGATCCGCATCGAACAAGATCTGTGGTGGGAAATTTTGAATTCAAGATTATTGAGTGATGCACCTTTTATCCATAATGTAAGGAAATAACATGACACTGGAACAACGTAGTCTGGAATTGGTCAACAGCGCTCGCTTTTTCACTCTTGCCACTCAGGGTGCTGACAACCTTCCTTGGGCTTCCACCGTCAATTATGTTCCACTGTTCAATCCCTTAAGATTGGTGTGGTACTCAATGAGAACTGCCAAACATTCCAGAAATATTCACCATTGTGCAGCAGTTAGTGGTTCACTGTTTCGCTATGACATGCAGAAAACTTCCCCCATAGGCCTGGATGGTGCGCAATTTACTGGCATTGTCAGGGAAATACCAGAATACGAATGTGAACATATTCATCAGAGCTATTACCATCTCAATTTTCCCGATGAACTGGAACGTGCACGCTGGGAGTTGCCACTACATGAATTTTATGGGGAAGGTTCACGCCGTTTTTACGCACTTCTTATCAACGACTGGTGGCTACTGGATATAGATACTTGGCTGAAAACAAAAGAAGACAGAAGAGTTTCTGTCCCAATCTCTCAATTGCTTGAATCAATAAAGGAAAAATAAGGAGTCTGCTAGATACGTTGTTACGTTTAAAAAAATCCGGCATACATTAATGTATGCCGGACTGGATGATTATCACTGCCATACTAAATGACTAAGTGTAATCATTGCTTGCTAATGCCATATTGAGCACTTGAGCTAAAACAATTCTATTCTCTTTATCTTCAAACAAACTGGAATGATCACCAGGAACAGCAATCAACCGCAGTAAAGAAGCTGGCATTACCTCACTCCACCCTAATGAACGGTCTATGGTTAAAGATTCCTGTTCGGAGTCGGTAACAATAGGCATAAGTGGATAAGGTTCTGTCGCATAGAATTGATGCAATGTGACCGTCAGTGTTTCCGGCACATAATCCTTGACTATTCGCGCATAGTTTTCTCTCTGCTCCATATGCCTTGCGACTAAGTCAGAACACAGATTTGCGGGATATAACCCTAATTGCTGTGCAAACTCAATCAATTGCACCCAATTCAGCTCATCAGTTCGCGGATATAATGCTGAAATTGCAGTAGAGTGTTCGTTCCCTGATTGCCCTGCTAATTCAGTCAGAAACTCATGTTTGAGTTGAGTCGTTAACTTCCTGAAACAATGAGGGGAAAATGTATCAATCAGCCCAAGGAAATCAACCTTATCGCCGCTATTCAGCAATTGCTGAGCGATGGCATAGGCCAGTACTCCACCAGAAGAGTAACCACATATCCGGTATGGGCCTTCTGGTTGAACTGCTTTTATAAAGGCAATGAGTCTGGTTGCCAGCATTTCCATAGTCGATACCCATCCTTCATTGACGGATGGCCAGGGCAGCGCATAAATCGGATAACCTGACTGCATAAGTTCAGCCAACCCAAAAGCATAGGAATAATCACCTATCCCACTGGGAACAAAGAACAAAGGCAACTGCGTTCCGTCAGATCGCACAGAAATCGCATTGCGTTGTGGTTGAGATAACCAATCTGACATAATTTTTGCCGCCAATTCGGATAGCACGGGAAATTGGAACAGCGCATTCAGGGTACAAAACAAGCCACGTTTTGCTGTCAGATTCATCATTCGCATGGCAAGTAGTGAATGCCCCCCCAACGCGAAGAAATTGTCGTGCTGTCCCACTTTCTCAATTCCCAGTAATTCACACCAGATGGCCGCTAATGCAATTTCTATCTCCCCTTGCGGTGTTTCATAAACCTGACGGACAAAAGCCTCTTCACCCGGTACTGGCAATGCCCGACGATCCAGTTTACCCGTCGGCGTCAATGGCAGGGCTTCCAAACGGACAAACGCTGCCGGCATCATATAGTCCGGCAAGATGGCACTCACGTGAGTACGCAGACGATTAATCAATCCATCATCTGGCTCTGTCACCACATAAGCCACCAGACGCTGCTCCTGCCCTTCTCCCAATGCCAACACAACGGCTTCACTCACTGCTGGATACTCTGTCAGCCGGGCTTCAATTTCTCCCGGCTCTATCCGGAAGCCCCGGATTTTCACCTGATGGTCATTACGCCCCAGGAATTCCAGATTGCCATCCGGCAGATAACGAGCCAAATCCCCGGGGCGGTACATTCGTGCATCCGGTTTATGGCTAAATGGGTCAGACAAGAAACGTTCAGCCGTTAATTCTGGCTGGTTCAGATAACCCCGGGCTACCCCCACCCCACCAATATAAATTTCTCCAGTACAACCTAATGGCACGGGTTGCCTAAATTTGTCCAGCAAATAGATACAAGTATTGCTTATCGGTCGGCCAATTAAGCAATCATTCTCAGGGGATATTATTTCGTGATAAGTTGCAATCACAGTATTTTCAGTCGGGCCATACGTGTTCAATAACTGGGGCCGATGCGTTTTATGCACAAACCAATCCTGAATAGCCCGCTTTTTCACCGCCTCACCACCAATGATGATCAGTCTGAGACAATCCGGCAACGGTAATGTCTTGTCTCTGGTTGCCAGTTCAGACCAAAACAAGGTTGGCAAAGACATCACTGTAATATGGTATTGTCGGGCCAGAGAAATAAACGCCTGAATAGAAGCCAACCAACTATCATCACGCATCACCAGTATTGCGCCATTGCATAATGACAAGAAAAACTCTTCGATTGACGCATCAAACGCAAATGATGAAAATTGCAGCACCCGGTCTTGTGCCGTAACCGCATAAGTCTCATTGAAGCCCAGAATGCGTTGATATACAGCTTGATGTTCTACCATCACTCCTTTCGGTATGCCGGTAGAACCCGAAGTATAAATCACATAAGCCAGATGATGTGGGGTCAATGCCGGAATCAAGGGATTGGTGTCTGGCTGGTCTGGCAAGACATTCGGGTCAAGGGTAATTAACCCCGTAAGCGCGTTATCACCCAACACGGTCCGTCCAATCTTATCAACCAGTACTACTGATGGAGCGGCATCCTTCAGCATATGAGCCAAACGTTCCCCCGGATAAGTTGGGTCCAGCGGCACATAAGCTCCCCCCGCTTTCAGCACCGCCAATATCCCTATCACCATCGCCGGTGAACGGGTGACACAAATTGTCACCCGTTGATCCGGTTCTACACCCAACGCAATCAGTTGATGCGCCAGCCGATTAGCGCGGGCATTTAATTCGGCATAGCTTAGGGCCTGGGCTTCATACACTAATGCGGTTGCATCCGGAGTTTTCTCCACTTGCTGTTCGAATAACTGATGGATACACAACGCATCCGGATATTCTATTGCTGTCGGATTCCACGTTTCCAGTAGTTGTTTTCGCTCTACTTCCGGCAGGATTTCCAGTGTTTGTACGGAGGTTTCTGGATGCTGCTCAAGTGCCTCTACCAGACTTTCCAGAGCCTGCTGCATATAATCGCCTATTTGTTCTGGCGAATAAGGCTGCACCACTTCAACCGTCAAACCTAAAGCATGACCAAAATCCTCTACCGACAGCACTAATGGATAGTTAGTACTTTCCTGAGCACCAAGAAACTCAATATCGTTTACAATACCATCTGGCATGGTTGGTAATACATTATGTCGGTAGTTCAGTAATGCACTAAAGAGTGGAGTTTCACCTTGCACACCACTGCAACGCTGAGCCAATGCCAATGACGCATGTTCATGCTCTAACAATTCAGCCAGTCGTCTATGCGCTGCCTGTACACTTTCCTGTACTGAGGTTGCATCCATATCCAACCGCAATGGTAAGGTGTTGATAAACATTCCCATACCACTGTCAGTGCCTTCACCTACCGCCATACGTCCGAACAACACCGTGCCGAACACCACGTTCTGCTGTCCGCTGGTACGCGATAATACCTGAGCCCAAGCTACATGACACAACGCCGCCAAACTGACATTCAAATCTTTGGCCTGATTGCGCAGGCGTTCATTCAGCGTCGATACCAGCATTTGATGGCATTCTTTAACCTGAAAATCATTGCGATAGACTTCCATCAGCCCAAACGGTAATGTCGGCTCTTTTACCTCAGCCAGCATATTGGTAAAGAAACGCGTATGTTCTTCCTGATTCACTCCCATCCGTGCCTGAGCAATTAAGCGCCGAAAAGGAACTGGAGCAGGTAAGCCATCCTTCTGACCAGCCAGATAGGCCTGAACTTCCCGGTTCATCACGTCCAGTGTTGTATGGTCGCCAATCAGATGGTGCTGAAGCCCTAATAAGATCCAACGACCATCTGTTTCTTCCTGCGTTACTATATTTTCCCGCGCTATTATAAAGCTCAACAACGGTGCCTGCCTCAAATCAAGGCGATAGTGACGCGGGTTAAAACGTTGAGCCAGTTGCTCACTAACCGGGCCATCGGCCGGATCCAGAGTCAATTCTGTGACAGACAAAGAAGCCTGACGCCAAACCACCTGAACCGGCACGGATAAACCTTGCCAGAGAAAAGCGGTGCGCAGGATATCGTGCCTATCGACCACCCATTGAACGGCTGCCAGATAGCGGTCTAACAAAGTCCGGTTAGCAAAAGCCTGTTGGGTCATCAAAAGATAAGCATCCCCCTCATCTGCCAACAAATGATGGAATAAAATGCCGTCCTGCAACGGCGATAGCGCATAGATATCCTGAATATTGGCAAGCCCGCCCGGCACTTGCCGGATGATATGGTCAATCTCTGGCTGGGTAAGATCAATTAAGGGCAACATTGCGGGGGTCAGCGTCGTAGTGGCTGCTGTTATGACATTGGGAGGAACCACCACGGATTGGTACAGCTTCAGAGTTTGTGCCAACCCGGACAATACCGGCGACTGGAACAGATCGCGCACGGCTAACGTGAGGCCAAGGTTATGCAGCCGTTCAATCATTCGGATAGCCAGTAACGAATGTCCCCCCAGGGCAAAGAAATTATCGTGCCGACTTATCTGTTCAATTCCTAGCAATTCTCTCCAGATCACGGCTAAAGCTGTTTCCCGTTCCCCTTTCGGCGCTTCGTAAACCTGATGAACAAGGGCTTTATTGTCCGGTACAGGTAATACCTGGCGATCCCGCTTACCGTTTGGCGTTAACGGAAAGGCATCTAAACGGACAAACGCGGTCGGCACCATATAATCCGGCAAAATGGCACTTAAGTAGGTATACAGACGATGAGATAATTCTTCATCCGCTGGTGCCACGACATAAGCCACCAGACGTTTATCCTGACCGCTATCGAAAGCCACGACCAGCGCTTCACGTACAAGAGGGTGCTCTTCTAACCGGGCCTCAATCTCTTCCGGTTCAACCCGGAACCCGCGGATTTTCACCTGCTGGTCATTACGGCCGACAAACACCAGATTACCGTCCGGCAGGTAACGGGCCAAATCGCCGGACCGGTACATCCGTGCATCCGGTTCATCGCTGAATGGATCCGTCAGGAAACGTGCAGCCGTCAATTCAGGGCGGTTCAGGTAACCCCGCGCCACGCCTGTACCACCAATGTATAGCTCACCTACAGCGCCCAACGGCACAGGCTGACCATAAGCATCCAGCAGGTAAACACGCATATTCGGCAGCGGGCGGCCAATGGTATTGGCCTGCCCGCCTATATCATTCATACAAAATATCGTCGTAATAATGGTGGTTTCAGTGGGTCCATAACAGTTTGCCAGCACAGGATGCTGACGGCGGACAGATAACCAGCGCTCCAGTTCATGATGGGGCATCATTTCCCCACCGATACAAATAACCCTTAGCCCTTGGTAGATGTGGCTTTCACCGATATCTGCAATAACCCGCCAGAATTGAACCGGTATGGCCATATAGGTAATTTTATAAGATTCACACAGGCGCCAGAACTCCTGCGCACTGAATGTCCATTGATCTGTCCGCAGGACCAGGGCTGAACCATTGGCGAGGGCGCTGAATATTTCTGATACACTGACATCAAAACAAGGGTTGCAGAACTGCAATACCCGGTCCAAAGCAGTAAACACCCATTTCATATTCAATGCAGTAATTTGGTGCACCAGTTGTCTGTGCTCAACCATCACCCCTTTCGGTGTGCCGGTCGAACCGGAGGTGTAAATCACATACGCCAGATGCCGGGAAGTCAACGCCGGTACCTGTGGGTTGGTATCCGGCCGGTCTGGCAATATATTGGGGTCGAGTACCATCCTGGCTGCAATGGCATTCTCTCCCAATGCGGCACGTCCAGCTTGGTCCGCCAGCAAGATAACCGGGGCGGCATCGGCCAGAATATGCGCCAGACGCTCCTCCGGGTAATCCGGATCCAGCGGCACATAGGCCCCGCCGGCTTTCAGTACCGCCAGCAGCCCGATGATCATGGCCGGGGAGCGCGTCACACAAATGGCTACCCGCTGATCCGGCGTGACGCCTGCCGCAATCAACTGATGGGCTAACCGGTTGGCACGGGCATTCAACACTGCATAGCTGAAAGTCTGTTCTTCATACACCAGGGCGGTTGCCTCCGGCGTTTTCCCTGCCTGTTGTTCAAACACCTGATGAATACACAGTGGGTCAGGATACGATGTTTCTGTCCCATTCCACGTATCCAGCAATAATCTGCGCTCTGCGGGGGCCAGAATAGCCATTTTCCCCACCGGCTGTTGCAGGTCAGCGACCATCGCCTGCAAGGCTGTGTGCAGATACCCCACATGCCGTTCAAGGGTCGGTTTATCAAACAGCGCCGTGGCATAATGCAGCGCCCCCACAATTTGGCCCTCTTCCTCAAACAGGTTCAGTTCGAGATCAAATTTGGCGGTGTTTAACAGGACATCCGCCGGTGAGACGGCCAGCCCCGGTAATTCCCATCCGGTGCGCTCATTGTTCTGCCAGGCAAACATCACCTGAAACAGCGGGGTATGGGCCAATTGGCGTGATGGCTGTACGATTTCTACCACCTGTTCAAACGGCAAGTCCTGATGCTCCTGTGCTGCCAGTGCGGTTTGCTTCACCCGGGCGAGCAGCTCAGCCGTATTGGGTTCGCCGGATAAATCGACACGTAACGCCAGTGTGTTGACAAAAAAGCCAATCAAAGACTCCACCGCCTGATGATTCCGGCCTGCACTCGGGGTGCCAATCACCACCTCCGCTTGGCCGGACAAACGCGCCAGGACGATGGCCCAGGCAGACAACAGCGTCATAAACAGGGTGGTTCCCTGTTGTTCGCTCAGTTGTTTGAGGGCGGTGGTTAGTGCCGGTTCCAGCACGACAGGCACAAGATCCCCGGCAAAGGACTGTTCAGGCGGCCGTGGCCGGTCAGTGGGCAAATTCAATAAAACCGGTACGCCAGCCAACGCTGTACGCCAATAGTCAGATTGGGATTGTAAACGTTCAACCGAAAACCACCGGCGTTGCCAGGCAGCGTAATCGGGGTATTGCACTGTCAGCGGCGGCAATGGGTTCGGTTGCCCTGCCAGAAAAGCAGCATACAGAGTACTCAGTTCGCGCATTAACACACTGACGGACCAGCCATCTGAAACAATATGATGTTGAGTAAGCAGAAACTGATATTCATTATCTGCAAGCCGGATAAGGCAAGCGCGGATAAGTGGCCCTCTGCTAAGATCAAATGGTGTGTAGATCTCCTCTGTACTCAAACGTTCAAGTATCGTACCAACATCAGGTATCGCTCGCAGATCATGTTGAACCAAAGGCATTCCACTATCAGATGCCAATAGTTTCACCTGTGGTTGGCCCTTAACAGAGACGAATATAGAACGTAACGCTTCATGGCGGGCAAACAGGCTATTAAGTGCTTGTTGCCAGGCTGCGATATTAATCTGCCCCCGCAAACGCAGAGCCATCGGAATATGATAGGTATCACCGATATTCTCAATCTGAGCCAGAAACCATAAACGTTGTTGAGCAAATGACAGTGGCAACTCATTCTCACGGGATATCGGCACGATAACAGGTTGTATACTTTCTTTTTTATCAAGCCGGGTATTTATCGCTTCAGCAAAAGCAATCAAGGAAGGTGATTCAAATAACATACTCAGCGGCAATTCAACACTTAAAGCTGTTATACGATTCATCATCCGCACCGCTAACAACGAATGACCACCGAGTGCAAAGAAATTGTCATGTCGGCTAACCTGTTCAATTCCCAATAACTCGCGCCAGACAGCCGCCAGAGCAATTTCCATCTCTCCCTGCGGTGCTTCATACACCTGACGGGCAAACGCTTTTTCGTCCGGAACCGACAGTGCCTGACGATCCAGTTTACCGTTCGGTGTTAACGGAAAGGCATCTAAACGGACAAACGCCGCCGGCACCATGTAATCCGGCAAAATGGCACTCAGATGAGCTCGCAGGTTATTCACTAATCCATCATCCGGCTCCGCCACCACATAGGCAACCAGCCGCTTGTCATACCCGTCTCCCTGCGCCAATACCACGGCGTCACGTACCGCCGGGTACTCAAGCAACCGGGCTGCAATTTCTCCCGGTTCAATCCGGAAACTGCGAATTTTTACCTGCTGGTCATTACGACCAACAAACACCAGATTACCGTCCGGCAGGTAACGGGCCAAATCCCCAGTCCGGTACATGCGCGCATCCGGTTTATCGCTAAATGGGTCAGAGAGGAAACGTTCAGCCGTCAATTCAGGGCGATTCAGGTAACCCCGTGCCACACCCGCTCCACCAATGTATAACTCTCCCACGGCTCCCAACGGTACGGGCTGACCGTGAACATCCAATAAATAAATCTGAGTGTTGGCTATCGGGCGCCCGATAGGCACTTCTGTTCCCGTATAATCTGACGGACAATGCCAAGTTGTGGCACACACCGTGATTTCTGTCGGGCCATAAACATTAAATAGCGTTACCCGATCACACAGAGCCTGAAGCAATAACGCACTCGGTGCTTCACCGCCCAGTATCACTGTCGGTTTTATCGTTAATTCCGGTAAATCGGCCCCATCCTGAAGTAATGCCGGCGGCAGATAGGTATGTGTTATTGCCTGTTGCTCTAGATAATGCCAGAGACGACGCGGATCTTGACGGATGGTATCAGTCGCGATAACCAGACTGGCTCCACTTCCCAATGCCATCATCATTTCCCAGATACTTGCATCAAAACCCAAGGCGGCAAACTGTAATACCCGACTTTCAATGCTGATACCGAACTGGATGATCTTCTCCTGAATCAGGTTAACCAGCCCGCGGTGTTCTACCATCACACCCTTCGGCATCCCCGTCGAACCGGAGGTGTAAATCACATATGCCAGATGTCGGGATGTTAATGTTGGCACTGTTGGGTTGTTGTCCGGCCGATCCACTAACGTATTTGGATCGAGGACAACCATTCCGCCTAATGCGGTTTCACCCAAAGCGGTATGCCCGGCCTTATCAGCCAGAACTACTGATGGTGCCACCTCATGCAGAATATGCCTCAATCGTGCTCCGGGATAGGCCAGATCCAGTGGTACGTAAGCCCCACCAGCTTTCAATACGGCCAATACACTCATTATCATTGCCGGAGAGCGGGTCATACAAATTACTACCTGTTGGTCTGGCCCGACACCCAATGCAATGAGTTCATGAGCCAGTCGATTAGCATTCGCATTCAATTCCGCATAGCTGAAAGTTTGCTCTTCGTATATTAAAGCCGGAGCATCCGGGGTTTTCTCTACTTGTTGTTCAAACAACTGATGGATACATAACTGCTCAGAATAGGCGATTTCTGTCGCATTCCACGTTTTTAACAGCAGTGTCCGCTCAGTTTCCGGCAGAATTTCCAATGCCCTTATTGGCCTGTCCGGTGCCTGTTCCAGCGCCTCCACCAGACTTTCCAGAGCCTGCTGCATATAACCGCATATCCATCCGGGATTAAACGGTTGTATTGCCTGCGCCGTCAGCCCCAGAGCATCCCCAAAATCTTCTATCGACAGGACAAACGGATAATTAGTGCGCTCCTGTCCATCAAGGAATTCAACACCTTTCATTATGTTATCGGTAGACGCTACCGGCGTATTATGTCGGTAGTTCAGCAGCATATTGAACAACGGTGTACCACTGGCAACTTCACTGCAACGTTGAGCCAGTGCCAGTGAAGCATGTTCATGCTCCAACAATTCGGCCAACCGGCTATGCGCTGCCTGTACACTGCTACGTACTGAGGTTTCGTCTATATCCAATTTCAGCGGTAATGTATTGATAAATAATCCCATTCCACTATCAACACCTTCCCCTGCCTGCATACGCCCAAACAGCACCGTACCGAATACCACTTTCGACTGACCACTGATACGAGACAATATTTGCCCCAAAGCGACATGACATAGCGTCGCCAGGCTGCCTCCCAAGAGTCTGGCCTGATTGCGCAGGCGATCATTCAGCGTGGAAGGCAACATCCGGTGTGATTGTGTTATCTGAGAAGCATCCTGATGTTTTACCCCAAACTTTTTTATCCCAAACAAAAGCGTGGGTTCACTCACCCCAACCAACATATCGGTAAAAAAGCGAGTATGTTCCATCTGGCTGATACCCAACCGGGCTTGTGCTACCAGATTACGGAAAGGTGCCGGGGCAGGCAGACTGTCCCCTTGTCCGGCCAGATAGTCCTGAACTTCCCGGTTCATTACCTCCAGTGTCGTATGGTCGCCAATCAGGTGATGTAATAATTCTAATACACGCCAGCGACCGTCCGTTTCTTGGGTCACCACAAAACGCAATAATGGTGCTTGATTCAGATCAAGACGGTAATGATATGAATCAAAACGTTGAGCCAGTTGCTCACTGACCGGGCCATCGGCCGGATCCAGAGTCAGTTCTGTGACAGACAAAGAAGCCTGACGCCAAACCACCTGAACCGGTACGGATAAACCTTGCCAGAGAAAAGCGGTGCGCAGGATATCATGCCGGTTAACTACCCATTGAACAGCCTCCAGATAACGGTTCAACAAGATTCGGTCAGAAAAGATCATCTGATTGACCAACAAGTAGGGATCACCTTCGTCTTCCAACAAATGATGGAATAAAATCCCGTCCTGCAACGGCGATAGTGCATAAATATCCTGAATATTGGCAAGCCCGCCCGGTACTTGCCGGATGATATGGTCAATCTCTGTCTGGGTGAGGTCAATTAAGGGCAACATTGCGGGGGTCAGCGCCGTAGTGGCTGCTGTTATGACATTGGGGGGAACTTCCACGGTTTGATGCGGTTTCAGAGTTTGTGCCAGCCCGGACAATACCGGCGACTGGAACAGATCGCGCACGGCCAACGTGAGGCCAAGGTTATGCAGCCGTTCAATCATTCGGATGGCCAGTAACGAATGTCCCCCCAGGGCAAAGAAATTATCGTGCCGACTTACCTGTTCAATTCCCAACAAATTACGCCAGATAGAGGCCAGTGCTATTTCCATTTCCCCTTGTGGTGCTTCATAAATCTGACGGACGAACGCCTTTTCATCGGGCATAGGTAATGCCTGACGATCTAGCTTACCGTTTGGTGTCAGAGGAAATGCGGGCAGACACACAAACGCAGTCGGCACCATATAATCCGGCAAAATGGCACTTAAGTAGGTATACAGGCGATAAGATAATTCTTCATCCGCCTGCGCCACGACATAAGACACCAGACGTTTGTCCTGACCATCATCGAAAGCCACGACCAGCGCTTCGCTTACAAGAGGGTGCTCTTCTAACCGGGCTTCAATTTCCCCCGGTTCAACCCGGAACCCGCGGATTTTCACCTGCTGGTCATTACGGCCGACAAACACCAGATTACCGTCCGGCAGGTAACGGGCCAAATCCCCAGACCGGTACATCCGTGCATCCGGATCATCGCTGAACGGATCCGTCAGGAAACGTGCAGCCGTCAATTCAGGGCGGTTCAGGTAACCCCGTGCCACGCCTGCACCGCCAATGTATAGCTCACCTACAGCGCCCAACGGCACAGGCTGACCATAAGCATCCAGCAGGTAAGCACGCATATTCGGCAGCGGGCGGCCAATGGTATTGCCCTGTCCGCCCGTATCATTTATACAAAATATCGTCGTAATAATGGTGGTTTCAGTGGGTCCATAGCAGTTTGCCAGTACGGGATGCTGACGGCGGACAGATAACCAGCGTTCCAGTTCATGATGAGGTATCGTTTCCCCACCGATACAAATAACCTTTAACTCCTTATAAACGCTGCTTTCACCGATATCTGCAATAACCCGCCAGAATTGAACCGGCGTGGTCATATAGGTAATTTTATAAGACTCACTCAGACGCCAGAACTCCTGCGCACTGCTTGTCCATTGATCTGTCCGCAGGACCAGGGCTGAACCATTGGCGAGGGCGCTGAATATTTCTGATACACTGACATCAAAACAGGGGTTGCAGAACTGTAATACCCGGTCCGAAGTGGTAAATGTCCATTTTTCACTCAGTGCAGTGATTTGGTGCACCAGTTGTCTGTGCTCAACCATTACCCCTTTCGGTGTGCCGGTCGAGCCGGAGGTGTAAATCACATACGCCAGATGCCAGGAAGTCAACGCCGGTACCTGTGGGTTGGTATCCGGCTGGTCTGGCAATATATTGGGGTCGAGTACCATCCTGGCTGCAATGGCATTTGCTCCCAATGCGGCACGCCCAACCGGGTCCGCCAGCAAGATAACCGGGGCGGCATCGGCCAGAATATGCGCCAGACGCTCCTCCGGGTAATCCGGATCCAGCGGCACATAGGCCCCGCCGGCTTTCAGTACCGCCAGCATCCCGATGATCATGGCCGGGGAGCGCGTCACACAAATGGCTACCCGCTGATCCGGCGTGACGCCTGCCGCAATCAACTGATGGGCCAACCGATTGGCACGGGCATTCAACGCTGCGTAGCTGAAAGTCTGTTCTTCATACACCAGGGCGGTTGCCTCCGGCGTTTTCCCTGCCTGTTGTTCAAACATCTGATGAATACACAAGTCAAGATACGGGATTTCAGTCGAGTTCCATTTTTCCAGCAATAATCTGCGCTCTGCCGGGGCCAGAATAGCTATTTTCCCCACCGGCTGTTGCAGGTCAGCGACCATCGCCTGCAAGACTGCGTGCAAATACCCCACATGCCGTTCGAGGGTCGGTTTATCAAACAGCGCCGTGGCATAATGCAGCGCCCCCACAATTCGGCCCTCTTCCTCAAACAAGTTCAGTTCGAGATCAAATTTGACGGTGTTCAACAGGACATCCGCCGGTGAAACCGCCAGCCCCGGCAATTCCCACCCGGTGTGCCCATTGTTCTGCCAGGCAAACATCACCTGAAACAGCGGGGTATGGGCCAATTGGCGTGATGGCTGTACGATTTCTACTACCTGTTCAAATGGCAGGTCCTGATGCTCCTGTGCCGCCAGCGCGGTTTGTTTCACCCGGGCGAGCAGCTCAGCCGTATTGGGTTCGCCGGATAAATCGACACGTAACGCCAGTGTGTTGACAAAAAAGCCAATCAAAGACTCCACCGTCTGATGATTCCGGCCTGCACTCGGGGTGCCAATCACCACCTCCGCTTGGCCGGACAAACGCGCCAGGACGATGGCCCAGGCAGACAACAGCGTCATAAACAGGGTGGTTCCCTGTTGTTCGCTCAGTCGCTTGAGAGAGGCGGTTAATGCCGGTTCCAGCACGACAGGCACAAGATCCCCGGCAAAGGACTGTTCAGGCGGCCGTGGCCGGTCAGTGGGCAAATCCAATAAAACCGGCACACCGGCTAACGCTGTACGCCAATAGTCAGACTGGGATTGTAAGCGTTCAACTGAAAACCACTGGCGTTGCCAGGCAGCATAATCGGGGTATTGCACTGTCAGCGGCGGCAATGGGTTCGGTTGCCCTGCCAGAAAGGCCACATAGCATGTATTTAGCTCCCGCATCAACACATCAACAGACCAGCCGTCTGACACAATATGATGCTGGGTTAGTAAAAAGATGTAATCATCGTCAGCCAGTTGTATCAGACTGGCCCGGATTAATGGACCACAAACGAGATTAAACGGCGCTTCCGTTTCCTGCGCACATAAACGCTCAAGCTGTTCATCCACATCAGGCGCTTTCCGTAAATCGTATTTTCTTATCGGCAGGCCCAAGTCAGTCGATAACAGTTCAACCTGAGGCTGACCGTCAATGGAAACGAAAACAGAACGCAGCGCTTCATGGCGGGTAAATAGCGCATCAAGCGCTTGCTGCCAGATATCAATATTAAGCTGACCTCGCAAACGCAGGGCCATCGGAATATGGTAAGTCTGACTGATCCCTTCAAACTGTGCCAGAAACCACAGACGCTGTTGCGAAAATGACAACGGTAACTGACCATTACGGGGTATCGGCAGGATGGCAGGACGCCTATTGTCCTGTTCACCAAATCGGGTTTCGATGACCTCAGCAAAACCTGCCAAAGTCGGGGATTTAAATAATGTAGACAACGGCAGTTCAATATCTAAGGCTGCAATACGGTTCATCATCCTTACTGCCAACAGAGAATGACCGCCCAAGGCAAAGAAGTTGTCATACCGACCTATCTGTTCTATTCCCAACAATTCCCGCCAGATTACTGCCAGCGTTATTTCCATCTCGCCTTGCGGTGCTTCATATGTCTGACGGGCAAACGCTTTTTCGTCCGGAGCCGGTAATGCCCGACGATCCAGTTTACCATTCGGTGTCAACGGCAGGGCATCCAAGCGGACAAATGCTGCCGGCACCATATAGTCCGGTAACATCTTACTTAGGTGAACACGCAGATGATTAATCAGTCTGTCATCTACAGGGGCCACCACATAGGCAACCAGCCGTCTGCCTTGCCCTTCCCCCTGTGTCATGACAACGGCCTCACTTACCGTCGGATATTCTGTCAGCCGGGCCTCAATTTCTCCCGGCTCTATCCGGAAACCGCGGATTTTCACCTGCTGGTCGTTACGTCCCAAGAATTCCAGGTTGCCATCCGGCAGGTAACGGGCCAAATCCCCGGTTCGGTACATGCGTGCATCCGGTTTATCGCTAAATGGATCAGAGAGAAAACGTTCAGCCGTTAATTCTGGCTGGTTTAGATAACCCCGTGCTACACCCGCACCACTAATATATAACTCTCCCACTGCCCCCAACGGTACCGGATAACCGGCATTATCCAGTAAGTAAAGGCGTGTATTGTCCAGCGGGCGGCCCATTGTCGGATAAAGCTGATCCGGCTCTATACGTGCCAGTGTTGCATCAACAGTACATTCGGTTGGGCCGTAAACATTATAGGCCGTCAGTTGCGGTATACTGGCTACAGCCTGCCATGTTTGGGGAGATATTGCTTCACCTCCAACCAGCAGTATTAAAGCCTTTTTATGCTGATACAACCCTGCCGTTAGCAACATCTCCAATTGCATTGGCGTACAATCCAACACGTCAAGATCAGCGGTGGTTAAAAATTGCAAGAAGGCCACACTGTCGGCTCGCACTGCTTGTGGAACAATGACCAGCGTATAGCCATTCAAGAGGCCAAGTAAATTTTGCAATGCCGCATCAAATGAAATACTGGCATTCAGGCTAACCCGGTAAGGCACAGGTGAATTTGCAAAAACACGCTGTGTCAAAGTTCCATGCAAATTTAATAAAGAGCTATGCTCAACCATCACCCCTTTCGGCCTGCCAGTCGAACCGGAGGTGTAAATCACATACGCCAGATGCCGGGAAGTCAGTGCAGGTATTTGTGGATTACTGTCTGGCAGGACCGGTAGTGAATTCGGGTCAAGCACAATCAGGTCAGCAAGGGCTTCATCCCCCAATGCGATACATCCGGCATTATCTGCCAACAAAATAGCCGGTGCGGCATCTGCCAAAATATGTGTCAGGCGTTCTCCCGGATAAGTTGGGTCCAGCGGCACATAAGCTCCCCCTGCTTTCAGCACCGCCAATAACCCTACTACCATCGCCAGTGAACGGGTGACACAAATTGCCACCCGTTGATCCGGTTCTACACCCAGCACAATCAGTTGATGCGCCAGCCGATTAGCACGGGCATTTAATTCGGCATAGCTTAAGGTCTGCGCTTCATACACTAATGCGGTTGCATCTGGGGTTTTCTCCACTTGTTGTTCAAATAACTGATGAACGCATAACTGTTCATAATAGGCGGTTTCCGTCACGTTCCATGTTGTTAACAACAGAGTGCGTTCTGTTTCCGGTAAAATTTCCAATGCCTGTATCGGTGTCTCCGGAGACTGTTCAAGTGCTTCCACCAGACTTTCCAGAGCCTGCTGCATATAACCGCATATCCGTACCGGGTCAAATGGATGTACTACCTGCGCCGTCAGACCTAATGCGTTGCCAAAATCATCCACCGACAGTGCGAATGGATAATTAGTGCGCTCCTGTTCATCAAAAAATTCGATGCCATTTAATACGTCACCTGCAATCTCCGGTAGTAAGCTATACCGATAGTTCAACAGTGTATTGAACAGTGGCGTACCACTGGCAACCCCACTGCAACGCTGAGCTAACGCCAGTGACGCGTGCTCATGCGCTAACAATTCCGCTAATCGCTTATGCGTCTCTTGTACGCTATCACGTACTGAGGTTTCACCAACATCTAACCGTAATGGCAAGGTATTAATGAATAATCCCATCCCACTGCCAGAACCTTCCTCCACCTGCATACGCCCAAACAGCAAGGTACCGAACACGACTTGCCTCTGACCACTGGTACGAGATACTACTTGCGCCCAAGCTAAATGACACAACGCCGCTAAACTAACCCCCAGACGTTTTGCCTGACAGCGCAGGCGTTCATTCAGCTCAGGAGCCAGCCGTCGGTGCGATTCTGTGGTCTGCGAGCCATCGTGATGTACTTCCGCCACACCGAATGACAGTGTTGGCTCGACCACTTCCGCCAACATGCCGGTAAAGAAATGGGTATGCTCCGTTTGACTAGCGCCCAGCCGAGCTTGAGCTACCAGATTACGAAAAGGTGCTGAAGCAGGCAGTTTGTCTCCCTGTCCAGCGAGATAGGCCCGAACTTCACTGTTCATCATCTCCATCGTTACATGATCGCCAATCAGGTGGTGCTGCAATTGTAGTGCTATCCAGCGACCATCCGTTTCCTGCGCTATCGCCAAGTGCAGTAACGGTGCCTGCCCCAAATCCAAGCGATAGTGACTCGGATTGAAATGTTGAGCTAGCTGGTCATGGACCGGACCATCAACCGGATCCAAAGTCAACTCAATCACCGACAACGTCACCTGACGTAAAACTACCTGAGCTGGAACTGATAACCCCTGCCAGATAAAGACTGTGCGCAGGATATCGTGCCGATCAACCACTTGTTGAAGTGCCGTCAAATAACGATCCAGCAAAAAACGATTAGCAAAGACTATCTGACGAGTCAACAAATACGGGTCACCTTCGTCTTCCAACAAATGATGGAATAAAATGCCGTCCTGCAACGGCGATAATGCGTAGATGTCCTGAATATTGGTGACACCATCCGGTATCTGGCTGATCAGTCTGTCAATGTCTGCCTGCCCGATATCAATCAACGGCAACAGTTCAGGGGTAATACGCTCACATTCCATTCCTATCAGATTGGGGGGAATAACAAAGGTATCATCAATTTTTATCAGTAAAGCCGCCTGTTCTGCTAATATCGGCTTCGAAAACAGAGCGCCAGACTGCACGGTATAGTTTTTTTCCCGCAACAATCCCATCAACTGTACGATCAATAGTGAGTGCCCACCGAGCGTAAAGAAGTTATCAAACCGACTGATGTTATTGATACCCAGTAGCTGGCTCCACATCTCTGCCAACAGGTTTTCTGTCTCACCTTGTGGTGACTGATAATACTGGCGTTGATAAGCGGTGCTATCCGGCTCCGGCAGTGCCTTGCGGTCAAGTTTGCCATTAGGCGTCAGTGGGAAATGTGCCATTACGACAAAAGCTGCTGGCACCATATACTCCGGTAGAGCCGACAGCAGATGTTGCCGCAGCATCCCTGCGGCCTGATCAGATTCATTGCCCTGAACCAAGACCACATAAGCAACCAACCGTTTATCTCCTCCGATTCCTTCATAAGCAATAACCGCCGCTTGCTGTACCTGCGGATGAGTTTCAAGGGCGGTTTCAATTTCACCTAATTCGATGCGGAATCCGCGAATTTTGACCTGATAATCATTACGTCCGATATATTCAATGTTGCCGTCATGATCATAGCGAGCCAAATCGCCAGACCGGTACATGCGGGCATCAGGTTCTGAATGAAAAGGATCGGCTAGAAAACGTTCTGCTGTCAGTTCCGGTTGATTCAGATAACCGCGGGCAACACCCACGCCCCCAATGTATAGTTCGCCGACAGCGCCTAAAGGGACGGGCCGTTGTTGGTTATCTAATAAATAAATACGGGAATTCGTAATGGGTTTGCCGATCGGCACCACCTGACCATCAAAATTATCGGGACAGTGCCAGTACGTCACATCGATCGCTGCTTCTGTCGGGCCATATAAATTATATATCCTGACCCAAGGCATCAGTGCCTGACAATGTTTCACCGTTATCGGATGCAATGCTTCACCACTGCAAAACAGGTGTTTTAACGTGACACAATGTGCTACATCGGATTCTTTTAAGAATGTGGTCAACACTGAAGGCACAAAATGAAGTGTGGTTACCTTCTCTTGGTTGATTAACTCAACCAGCAGTGAAAGATTTTTTTGTTGGGTTGTGGTGGCCAATACCATTTTGGCACCATTGATAAAGCCACAAAATAGTTCCCAAACAGAAACATCAAAACTAAATGTGGTTTTTTGTAACACCACATCATCAGGGGTAAGATGATAAGTTTGTTGTATCCAATACAAGCGATTCATCACACTGCGATGTTCATTTTGCACGCCTTTCGGATTGCCGGTTGAACCTGAGGTGTAGATAACATAAGCTAAATTACGTGAGCTTAACCCTATGACACAGGGATTCTCTGCTGATAACTCAACGTTTTCTGCCAGAACAGCATTTATGTCCAGCCGTTTTTTTGTCACAGAGATGCCATGTAATTTATTTGTCCCGATTTCATCCTGTAATAGCAGGACGGGATCAGCATCATCAAGAATATAGTGAAGGCGTGCCGCTGGATAATTAGGATCAAGTGGAACGTAAGCCCCGCCCGCTTTTAAAATTGCCAGCAAGCCAATCACCATCAGCGGGGTTCGATCAACACAAATAGCCACGCGGCTATCCGGAATTACCCCTTCAGCAATCAATCGGTGTGCTAATTGGTTAGCCTGCTGGTTCAATTCCGCATAACTCAGGATATGATCATTAAACACCAATGCAGGGGCTTGCGGTGTTTTTATCGCCTGCCATTCAAGCAGTTCATGGATACAGTGTTCTGACGGATAATCACCCGCTGTGTCATTCCATTGATTTAGCAATAGCGCTCGCTCATCCGCTGGCAAAATATCAATGTCTTCAACACGCTGAACCCTATTCTTCGCTATGGTGCGCAAAGCGATAACAAAATAATTTAACTGGCGTTCGATGACTTGTTTATCAAACAGCGCTGTCGCATAGTTTATTCCCCCGATAATTTCACCGTCTCGGTGGTACATAAACAATTCAAGATCAATTTTTGCTATATTTGAGTAATAATCAATCGGCGATGTTTTGATCCCTTCAAATTCATATTCGCTTTCAAAATAGTTCAGCCAGTTTATAACAGACTGAAAAACAGAGGGATAAGCGACTCTGTTTTCAGGACTTATAGCTTCAACAAAGTGTTCAAAAGGCATATCCTGATTATCTTGCGCATTAATCATTGTATGGCTGACCTGCGCAAGCAATTCTTCAATTGTGGTGTCATCATCAATATCAATCCGTATTGGCAAGATATTGGTAAGAAGCTCTGTGATATTTTTTATTTCTGTAATATTTTTGTTAGCAAAAGGAGTGCCAATAACGACACTGTCCTGCCCTGAAAGTCGATTAAGCACAATAGCCCAAGCCGTCATAACGGTCATTAACAGGGTTACTCCATGTTTCTGGCTAATCTGCTTAAGCTGACTTGTTAAATCTTTATCGAGAGTAAATGCACAGATATCCCCTTTCGGGAACAAATTGTTAAACCTTGGATAGGTTGCCGGAATAGCATGATGAGTGGGAGGCGGCAAAGAAATAGCCCGATGGTTCAATAGATCATTATAAATAACACATAATTCATGTATGAGAACGCTAACGGAATAATAGTCAGAAATAACAGGATGCTGATTTAATAAAAATATATATTCATCATTATTCAATAATATTAAGGCAGCTTTTAGCAATGAACCTTGGGTAAAATCAAAGGGAGTATTAATTATTTCATCAATAACCTGAGCGCCCCTCTTCTCCTGCTCATCAACTGTACGGAGATCAGAAATTACGAGGGAGAATGAAATATCCTCATTCAGAGAATCAACAACCGGAGGAAAATTATTTTTAATCCAAGTTGAACATAATATATTATGACGGACAGATAGGGCATTTAAGGCTTGCTTAAATAAATCAATATTTAAATTCCCCACCAATCTATAAGATGCCGATATATGGTGATTTTCTGAATGACCTTTAATATGATGAAATGACTCTTTTTGTTCTTGTGATGTCGATAAACTTGCTTGCTCACATTTGGTTGACAGAGTCATCACCTTATCATTTTTCATTGCTAATTCCTTACGTTAATTAACCAAAGACACGGTGACAGAAAGATCACCAAGTACTATTTCTACTCCTCGAATTCTCGCGAAATCAGGCCGTTACGCGCTAACATTGTTTAGCCTAAAGCAAATAACTTTAAATTAGCAACAAATAAACTTTAATCAATATCAAAAGAATAAAATTATATATAAACAATGAATATATAATTCATTTCAAATTTTAATAAACAAATATTTCCCAGGCTAAAATGACACAGTAAAAATTATCTCACAACATGAATAATAAAAGCATGACAAATAGGCAAACACAATCATACAGCTTCTTTATTATATGTTATTGGTATAGTTACTGCTTTCGATGTTAACACTCCATTCAATCAATATCACGAAATTCATTATACTTGTCGATATTTTTGTCTGATTTCCATAATAAAAATACTATATTATTTAGCATAATCATTTGACGTATATATGACCATTTCACTCATTTGTTGGAATCGTTGATGACGTGTTTTTTCAGAAAAACAACAGGGAAAATATAAATATCCATGAAACTGCTTAGTCCATTATTGATGTACAGAGGATTACCTAAAGACATATATTTTATTGCATTGGCAAAATTTATTCTTGGTCTAGGTAATTTTATCATGCCATTCATGATTCTTTTGCTCACACAAAAACTTGGATACTCAACGACAATGGCTGGTGGGCTGGCTATGGGGATCACCACGATTTTTCTTGTGGGTAACCTTATCGGAGGTAAAATATCTGATATTTTCGGGCATAAGAAAGTGATGGTTCTGGGAGAGGCCGCAGGCTCATTAGTTCTGATATTCAGTGGTTTTTTTACAGACTGGCATATAATGTTACCTGCTTTACTTTTCTTAGGTTACTTTTTTTACGGAGTGGCTCTTCCTGCCAGTAATGCACTTACTGCGGATATATCATCCATAAATAATCGCAGTGCGGTAATGTCATTAAGCTATCTTGCATACAGTTTAGGTTCAGGTATTGGTCCCGTATTAGCTGGCTATCTTTTTTGGAATTTCACAGCGTGGGCTTTTTGGGGAAATGGGATTGCAAGTTTAATCGGTGTTTTCATTGTCTTATTTGGTGTCAGTCATAATACTCATCACCATAAAACTAATGAAAAAGATTATCCTGAGCTTGAAAGAGCTACTGGAGATTCAGTATGGCAGGTTTTTAAAGAGAGACCAAGATTACTCATATTTGGAGTTGTATGTACCTTTCTTTGGTTTTCGTTGAATCAGATGGTAATCACTACCCCGCTCTACTTAAGTCATTTATTTGAAAAGCAAGGTCCAATTCTGTATGGGCAATTAATGACATTTTCAAGTATATTAATTGTTATCATTACACCAATAACAATAAAGTTAACGGAAAAATTATGTGATATTAAAAGCCTTTCCATCTCTGGCTTTGTTTTTGCACTAGGATATAGCCTGATATTATTTTATAGCTCAGTCAGCATTCAATTTATAGCATGGTTCTTCCTTTCTGTGGGAGAGGTTCTGCTTTTAACCAAAGAAGGTGTATATTTAGCTAATAATTCTCCAAGTAGTCATCGGGGACGTATAAGTGGGATATTGACAACAATCAGAAACGTTGGCCTTATGCCTACCTATATTTTTATTGGGGCCTATATTCAATCATCAGGATATGTGAGCACCTGGAGTTTGATAATTATAAGTTCATTGATAACTGGGTTAATGTGTTGGTTTTTTTCAATTCAACAGAATAAAGTTATTGAAAATTAATTTGAATTAGCTGGATATTTCCAGATGATCTGAAACCTCCTCCCTGAGGATACAATAAAAAAAGAGCTTCATGTTATCACAGAAGCTCCTGAGTATTAATTCTGGGGTATTAATATTACTTTATGCGACTATAAAGCCCGAAGAATTGCTTCCACACTCGCTTTAGCATCACCAAATAACATTTGGGCATTCTCTTTAAAGAAAAGTGGGTTTTGCACTCCGGCATATCCCGTATTCATTGAGCGTTTAAATACAATGACGTTTTGTGCTTTCCAGACTTCCAGTACCGGCATTCCGGCAATAGGGCTTGAAGGATCTTCCTGAGCGGCCGGGTTTACTGTGTCATTAGCTCCGATAACCAAAACGGTATCTGTTTCAGTGAAATCATCATTAATTTCATCCATTTCTAAAACGATATCATAAGGAACTTTTGCTTCGGCAAGCAGCACGTTCATATGGCCCGGTAAACGTCCGGCAACCGGATGGATGCCAAAACGAACTTCTATGCCCTTTTCACGCAATTTCGCGGTAATGTCATGAACCGGATACTGTGCCTGAGCAACTGCCATGCCGTAACCCGGAGTGATGATGACTGAAGTGGAATTTTTTAACAGTTCAGCGACCTCTTCCGCCGTTGTTTCACGATATTCCCCCATCTCTTGTTCATCACCTGAAGAAACGCTATCTGTACCGAAACCGCCGGCGATGACACTGATAAAGGAACGGTTCATCGCTTTGCACATAATATATGAAAGGATAGCCCCCGAAGAACCTACCAAAGCACCTGTGACTATCAACAAGTCATTGCTCAGCATGAACCCCGCTGCTGCTGCTGCCCAACCTGAATATGAGTTCAGCATGGAAATAACAACGGGCATATCTGCGCCACCGATAGAGGCAACTAAATGCCATCCAAAAGTAAGTGCAATGATTGTCATCAGCAACAAAGTGAAAACTTGTAATCCAGCACTTTCCGTTCTCACAAAAGTGCTCATCAGTATTAAAGATACGACCAATGCAGCCAGATTAAGTTTATGGCGGTGTGGTAACATCAACGGCTTGGAAGAAATCTTTCCTCTCAATTTACCAAATGCCACCACTGAACCGGTAAATGTCACGGCACCAATAAAGACTCCCAGGAAGACTTCTGTCAGATGGATATTTTCCATAACGGAATCTGCAAAAATATCATGGGAAATAAAGCTGTTGAATCCTACCAAAACCGCCGCCAAACCGACAAAACTATGCAGGATAGCGACTAATTCAGGCATCTCCGTCATTTCCACTTTTTTGGCGAGACGAATACCAATAACAGCACCAATGATCATTGCCAACATAATCCAGCCAACTTTGCCGGAGTCAGGCCCTAACATAGTGACAATCAACGCAATTGCCATACCAACGATGCCAAAAATGTTACCCCGCTTGGCGCTTTCATGGCGGGAAAGCCCGGCGAGGCTGAAAATGAATAAAATGGCAGCAACAATATATGCCGCTGTAACTATTCCATTCGAAAATATTCCATTCGACATAAGTTACTCCTTACCCTTTACGAAACATTTTCAGCATACGTTGGGTGACAGTAAAGCCACCGAAGATATTGATGCTGGCGATTAATATTGCAATGAATGAGAAGAAACTCACCCATCCCCCTGCACCAATTTGCAACACGGCTCCGACGACAATGATCCCTGAAATCGCATTGGTGACAGACATTAATGGTGTATGTAACGAATGACTGACGTTCCAGACAACGTAGTAACCCACGATGCAAGACAAGGCAAACACGGTGAAATGAGATAAAAATTCTTTCGGGGCAACATGTGCCAACCAGCCATACAGAATTATCGCCAAAACGATCCCGCCATACTTCAGCCACGAAGATTTAGGTTTTTCTTCTGGTTTGGCCTCGTTCTTCACTATTGATGAGGGTTTTGCGGTGGCAGGTTGAGCTGAAACTTGAATAGGTGGAGCTGGCCAGGTAATCTCCCCCTCTTTAATGACGGTAACGCCGCGTACAACGACATCATCAAAATCGATAGTGATTTCTCCATTTTTCTCTTTGCAAAGTAATTTCAATAAATTAACCAGATTGGTTCCGTAGAGCTGTGATGATTGAGTTGGCAATCGGCTGGGCAAATCTGTATAACCTATCACTTTCACACCATTTGGTGTCACAACAAGTTTATCCGCCTCGGTATATTCACAATTTCCTCCATTCTGGGCAGCCAGATCAACAATCACACTGCCCGGCTTCATGGAGTCGACCATTTCTTTAGTAATAAGGCGAGGTGCTGGTTTACCCGGAATCAGCGCAGTAGTGACGATAATATCGACCTCTTTTGCCTGCGCAGAAAATAATTCCATTTCTGCTTTGATAAAAGCTTCCGACATGACTTTTGCATAGCCATCCCCTGAACCGGCCTCTTCTTTGAAATTTAATTCCAAAAATTCAGCGCCCATACTTTGTACTTGTTCTTTAACTTCTGGACGCGTATCAAAAGCCCGGACAATCGCACCGAGGCTACCCGCTGCGCCAACTGCTGCCAAACCTGCAACACCTGCGCCAATAATCATGACCTTAGCTGGTGGCACTTTACCTGCGGCTGTAATTTGCCCTGTAAAAAAACGACCGAATTCATGGGCAGCTTCAACAATGGCACGGTAGCCAGCAATATTCGCCATTGAACTAAGCGCATCTAAAGATTGTGCGCGGGAAATTCGCGGAACAGCATCCAAGGCCAGAACGGTCACCTTACGTTCTGACAACTTTGCCATTAATTCAGGATGTTGTGCCGGCCAGATGAAACTCATTAACGTAGCGCCTTCTTTCATCAAGGCAATTTCGTCATCGGTAGGAGCATTAACTTTTAAAATAACATCTGATTGCCAAACCTGATGACATTCTGCAATATCAGCTTCCGCATTTTGATAAGCAATATCATCAAAACTAGCAAGCTGCCCTGCTCCTGTCTCAACTGTGACGCTGAACCCCAACTTGCGCAATTGCTCTACCGTTGATGGTGTGGCAGCAACGCGAGCTTCATTGGAAAGTCGCTCTTTTGGTACACCAATATGCATAATGTTTCCTTCTTTAAGAATGAAATATTGCCGATTATTACCTTGTTGAAGCCTATTTAACGACTAGATTGATTTTATTTCTGCCATCAGCAAAACCTATCAATAGAATATAAAATAATAACGCAATGAAAATAATGTCAATGATTTATCATCATAATGTCAGAAAAAAACAAAATAACCTTCCAATCTAAACGATAACGTATCTCATATAACTCACTATATTTATTAAAATTCCTAGTGCCATATACTAAAAACTGACAATCATTTATTTAGAAGGTATAAATTCTTGCGACAATTGGCATTATTACATGTAATAATTGCGATCTATGTGATACATAACAATGTTCAGCACGTTATAAATATTTTAATGCGCAAGGCGAAAGGATTTTTTATGAAGCTGAAGACAACGATCATCGCTACTGCGGTGCTCTCATTAACCACGATTACTGCTGCACATGCGGCTAAAGAGTTGACCCCGGAACAAGCCGCAGAGCTCAAACCTTTTGAGCGAATCGCAGTCACAGGTCGTTTTAATGCAATTTATGAAGCTGCCGATGCAGTTTCTCGTCAGGCAGATAAAAAAGGCGCTGAAAGTTTTTACATCCAAAGTCTCGATGATCTCAATGGACGTGGTAATTTACGTGTTGTGGCCGATTTGTATCATAAGGATGCAGAGAAAGCAGATAAGACACCTAATTATCGCATCTATCGAGGTATTAAAGAATTACCTAAAACAGAAGCAATGACTTTGGAACCTTTTGATACAGTAACGGTGAATGGCTATTTCCCTACTGACCCTGACATGAAAGAAGCCATCGCCAAAGCGGCCAAAAAGAAAGATGCAGCCTCCTTCTTTATTGTTCGTGACATTGCACCAAATAATGGTGGGAACCAAATAGTTACAGCATATGTTTATAAAGAAGATGCTCCAAAACGCAAAGTTCAATCTAATCAAGCTGTCATTCCGGCCGATTCTGATGCAGGCCGTCAGGCACTGGCAAAAGGCGGTGAAGAAGCTGAGAAAGTAGAAATTCCTGGTGTGGCTTCTTCAACCTCAACAAGCAATGTCGTTGGACGCTTTTTTGAAACCCAGACAGCAAAAGGTGGGCGTTACACTGTAACTTTACCGAATGGTACAAAAATTCAAGAGCTGAACAAAGCATCCGCCGCTCAGATGGTGCCATTTGATTCCATCACTTTTTCTGGTTATTACACTACTGCCCCAGAAGTCTCTTATCAGGTTGCTAAACGTGCAGCCGAAAAAGGCGCAAAATACTACCATGTCACTAGAGAATGGCAGTCCAATGGTGGTAACGTGACAATCAGTGCTGATTTATTCAAATAATCGAAACGTTATTCACCACATCATGAAAAAGGCACAATGTTTGATTTGTGCCTTTTTTCTTGTTTACAAGATTTGCATAATTGTTCGTTATTTGTTTTTTGTCCAAAAAATACACAATCTGTATTATCAAAAGTGTTTATCATGTACTCATTTCTATGTTTCTCAAGGCAATAGCACATATTAGAAAAAATATCGTTAATTCGTTTTCTTACTCCTCTACATAATTTTATGCATAAAGTTTATATTTTTTTGCATAGTCAACCATTGCATACAATCCTTTCACTCCGTAGAATCGCCCTGTTTTTTAGATTTATCTACTGAATCTTCTCTGCAATCCATAGCATGGATGCAACAAATGTCCAATATGTGTTCGATATTCAGGACAAGCGTCCTGGCTAATCGTGTCGATTATATTATTTTTAGGAACGTATCTTTGGAAAAGAAATTAGGCCTCACATCTCTGACAGCACTGGTACTCAGCTCCATGGTTGGGGCTGGCGTATTCAGTCTGCCACAAAACATGGCGCAGGTAGGCAGCCCTGTTGCATTAATGATTGGTTGGGGAATAACAGGCATAGGTATTCTCTTTTTGGCCACGTCCTTACTTTTGCTTTCACGTCTGCGTCCTGATTTGGATAGTGGTATTTTTACCTATGCAAGAGAAGGATTTGGGGAATTAGTCGGGTTCTGTTCTGCATGGGGTTATTGGTTCTGCGCCATTATTGCCAATGTTTCTTATTTGGTTATCGTTTTTGCAGCCCTGAGTTTTTTTACCGATACCGAACATTCAGTCATTTTCGGTGATGGAAATACATGGCAATCGCTGATAGGCGAATCTGTTTTATTGTGGTTTGTTCATGGCTTAGTACTTCGAGGAGTACAAACTGCTGCGGGAGTCAACCAATTAGCTACGATGGCGAAGCTCTTGCCATTGGGCATGTTTATTGTTCTGGCCGTCATTGCTTTCAAAATGGATGTGTTCTCCTTTGATTTCACCGGTATTGAAATGGGTGTTCCGGTTTGGCAGCAAGTTAAAGATACGATGCTAATTACTTTATGGGTTTTTATTGGTGTTGAAGGTGCAGTTGTTGTTTCAGCCCGAGCTAGAAAACGTAAAGATATTGGTATCGCAACTGTGCTGGCCGTCATTTCAGCATTAGGTGTTTATGTTCTTGTTACCCTTCTTTCATTGGGATTAGTCACAAGACCTGAATTAGCTGCCATGCGTAATCCTTCAATGGCGAACCTTATGGTGGGGTTAATGGGTTCTGCCGGAGATATTGTGATTATTGCTGGTTTAATCATTTCTGTCTGTGGCGCTTATCTGAGCTGGACAATTATGGCCGCAGAAGTGCCATTTATTGCTTCTTTACACGGCTCATTCCCAAAAGTATTTAATAAACAAAACAACAAGAAAGCGCCTGAATCATCACTTTGGATCACAAATGGTGCGGTTCAAGTCTCGTTGATTTTAATCTGGTTAAGCGGCAGCAATTACAACACATTACTTTCAATTGCGTCAGAGATGATCCTTGTTCCCTACTTTCTTGTCGGTGCATTTTTAGTGAAGGTTGCTTTTGAACGTGGCAGTCGAGCATTATTATCTATTGCAATAGGCGCCTGTGCTTACGGGTTATGGCTAATTTACGCATCAGGTTTAATGAATCTACTGCTTTCAGTTGTATTATACGCTCCTGGTCTATTGGTTTTCCTGTATGCACGCAGGCAAAATACAGAAAGAAATCCACTGAGCATAATGGAAAAGTTGACTATTGTGGTCTTATTTCTTACCACGATCCCTGCCACATGGTTGTTAACATATTAATAAGCCGATACTACTGATGTTAGCTTAATACAAGTTTTTTCGATTTTATCTAAATAAATCATTTTCTAGAGGGGAGAAATAAATTTCTCCCCTTTTTTTGTATATAGAAAACCCCCTGCTAGGCACTGTCTCTTGATCACATCTATAGCTCAAGAGACTGTGCAAGCAAGTAACCCTCAAGGATGGTTTGTAATATGAACCATCCTTCCCATAGTCTTTCCCATCCTACTCGACCATTACGTTTTGAATCGT
>NZ_NKHR01000120.1:0-564 GCF_014467285.1 Xenorhabdus sp. PB62.4
CCGCTTTTACCTCTCCCGCCCCAACCCTGCTGCATTGTCTGCGCGCGGCTCGCAGTCGCTGCGCTCCTCGCTCGTTGCCGTGCTCGCCATCTCCGCCCCCGTGCAGCCCCCGCAGGGGGCTTCCCTTAAATAATGTCGCGGTCATGCAAAGCCGTGCCCCATCTGAAACGCCAGTGATCCAGAGCGTCGCAGGGCGCCGCTTGCAGGCTCTGTGCCGCCCGCACCCGCAGAACGGCCGCCCGCCGCCCAAGCAAGTTGGGCGACGTTCGCCCGTTGCCGAAAGTGAAAAACCGCACAAAATCAATCTGATTACCCCATCAATCAGAAAAAGGGGCGCTATACTACACATCGGAGCAAGCGTCAAAACAGGCCAAAAGTGCACATCGGCCTTTTAGGTTCGCGGGAATGGGCAAAACGGGTAAAAGTGGTTCTTTAACAAGCTGATAATCAAGGAAAAAATCGCTTAAAACCGTATAACCGCACCGGAACCGGCCCTAAGATCCCATCGGGTTGCTGGGCGGGTTTAACCCGTACGGCTATGTGCATAATCCCACTGGGTGGGTA
>NZ_NKHR01000121.1:0-564 GCF_014467285.1 Xenorhabdus sp. PB62.4
CCGGCCTTAATTTTGCTCAGCAAGGCGGATTTTTTCGCAAACTCCGTTTCGTTGCGCTTTTTTTAAGCGACAGGCGGGTTCGTTTATAGGTCAGTCCCTGCTTTTTCAGGGTATTCGCCAGCGTTTCAAGCGTACAGGGCAGGGAACCATGCCTTGCCTCAACGCACTGGGCTATTCGGGCGAGCGTCAGGGACTCTGCGCTGGCCGCTTCGACCGCAGTGGCAATCATTTCAGGCGTCATAGCGAGATACCGGCCACCAGCATGACCGCCTAATAATCCCGCAATCCCGGAATTGTGCCATGTGTGAACCCAGTTGTAGATAACCCGGAGACTGCATCCTATCTCAGCGGTGATCTGGGACGGCTTGACGCCTCTGGCAAGCATGAGCAAACCCGTTCCTCGCGTACGGACGTCCCGGTGTGGGTGATTCAAGGCCAGTTGTTGCAATGTAATTCGTTCAGGCTCAGAAAGTGTTATCTTCGATTTCATAAGAACAGGTGGAAAATCGGGTTATCGGGTTATTGATTATAACAGTAATGCAGATAATTTATCTTATTAACTTA
>NZ_NKHR01000122.1:0-544 GCF_014467285.1 Xenorhabdus sp. PB62.4
AAGCATATTAAACAATATTGGTGTAAATCGATGAAAAAAAACCATTGGTTATATATTG
Source organism: Xenorhabdus sp. PB62.4 (assembly GCF_014467285.1). Lineage (NCBI taxonomy): Bacteria > Pseudomonadati > Pseudomonadota > Gammaproteobacteria > Enterobacterales > Morganellaceae > Xenorhabdus > Xenorhabdus sp. PB62.4. The sequence continues at coordinate 59 of NZ_NKHR01000122.1, forward strand.
CGCTTTCATTACTTTCCATTATTTTGTTAATAGTATCATTTGAAATTATCAATGTGGACAATAAAAAAAATAACATCGAGATTCGATGCGCGGGTGAGTTAACTTCACGTAGAAAAGTTAATAACACTGATCTAGCCAATTTAAATGAAAAAATTTTTTTATTTTTATATGGTAATGGGACAGGTTTTTTGATAGAGAAAGGTGTACTGTCAATAGATAATAAAAATTACATAATCGATCGTGAAGTAAAGATTAATTACACTGATTTTGATAAGGATCAGATATACACATTCAAAATTATAAATGTAAAATTGTGGGCTAATGACAATACCCCACCCACAGTTGATACGATATTCTCTATATTGGGAAGAGTACCGTCATCCTCTTACCTAAATATTACGTCGGTTGATAAAGATCTTTACATTTTCAACGAATTTTCGAGGCCTCTTTTCTTGTGTAAACGATTTTAAATATCCCAGCCCCCAA
>NZ_NKHR01000123.1:0-500 GCF_014467285.1 Xenorhabdus sp. PB62.4
GGCACATAGCTGAGTTTCTAACGCATTACGGGGGGCGATATAGCTATCCCGGTTACCCCATACTGGCTCTGGCAGGGCGCGGCGATCCAGCTTGCCGTTCAGCGTCAGCGGCACGGATTCAATGCGGGTAAAGCTGGCAGGCAGCATATAATCCGGCAGACGGGCAGAGAGATGTTTAATCAGGGAGTCATCAGACAGAGCTTCCTCTGCCACCAGATAGGCGGCCAGCACTTTATTCCCGTTGTGCTCGCGGTCAATCACCACGGCCTGTTTTACCTGCGGATGGGCCGCGAGGGCGTTTTCAATTTCGCCCAGTTCAATGCGGTAACCGCGGATTTTGACCTGAAAATCATTGCGCCCCAGATATTCGAGGTTGCCGTCCGGCCGCCAGCGCACCAAATCGCCCGTTTTGTACAGGCGGGTATAGCCTTTCGCCTTGTCTTCGGCCGTCGCGAATGGGTTCGCCACAAAACGCTCAGCAGTCAGTTCAGGCCGGTTCC
>NZ_NKHR01000124.1:0-490 GCF_014467285.1 Xenorhabdus sp. PB62.4
TGGGTTGCAAAAGAAGTCGGTAGCTTAACCTGCGGGAGGGCGCTGACCACTTTGTGATTCATGACTGGGGTGAAGTCGTAACAAGGTAACCGTAGGGGAACCTGCGGTTGGATCACCTCCTTAACCTAAGATAGTAAATGTTGCTGAGTGTTCACACAGATTGTCTGATGAAATAAAGATGAGCAGCGCGCCTGCGAAGAAGACCCGATGTCCCCTTCGTCTAGAGGCCTAGGACACCGCCCTTTCACGGCGGTAACAGGGGTTCGAATCCCCTAGGGGACGCCACGCTGTTCAGGGCCACGGGTGAAAGACGGTGCCACACATTATTGCTAAGCGGGCGGATGATGCCGGTTTAGCAATAATTGCTCTTTAACAATCTGGAACAAGCTGAAAATTTGAAACAATCAGTGTTATTGAAAAATGGCATTGATGAGTCTCTCAATACTCCAATCTGAAGACACCTTCGGGTTGTGAGGTTAAGCGAATAAGC
>NZ_NKHR01000125.1:0-407 GCF_014467285.1 Xenorhabdus sp. PB62.4
AAGCATATTAAACAATATTGGTGTAAATCGATGAAAAAAAACCATTGGTTATATATTGCGCTTTCATTACTTTCCATTATTTTGTTAATAGTATCATTTGAAATTATCAATGTGGACAATAAAAAAATAACATCGAGATTCGATGCGCGGGTGAGTTAACTTCACGTAGAAAAGTTAATAACACTGATCTGGCCAATTTAAATGAAAAAATTTTTTTATTTTTATATGGTAATGGGACAGGTTTTTTGATACAGAAAGGTGTACTGTCAATAGATAAGTACTCAAGAAAAATTAATTGCAAATTGATCACCATAACCTTCCAATAACGTATTTAGCTCATACTCCATGGTATCTTGAGTCCAGGTGATAAAACGTCGCCAGTGATATTTGGCTTGTTTCCAGACGAT
>NZ_NKHR01000126.1:0-377 GCF_014467285.1 Xenorhabdus sp. PB62.4
TGAACCGTTCTCGTATCCGCATACGCCAAAGCGCCACTGTATTGATAAAGCTTTTCGGCACTTTCTTCTATGCAGCGGCTTTGCATAGAGCGGACGACAAAACGCTGATGATTTGAGACCTTGTAGGTCAGATACTCAATAATATCCGCTTCTCGGTCACAGACAGAGATAACTTTCCGACCGAGGCGGGTTTCCATTGCGCGTGAAGCCCGTTCCCATTTATAGCTTTCTTTGTCTTTGTAAGCTCTGCTCCCGCCAAAGGAACCCATTCGCTTTTTAAGCTCCGGAAAAAACGTTCCATCGGGCTGTTATCCCAGCAATTTCCACGCCGGCTCAGGCTTTGTTTAATACCATAACACTGCAATAATCGTCTGAAC
>NZ_NKHR01000127.1:0-361 GCF_014467285.1 Xenorhabdus sp. PB62.4
AGGCGGGTATAGCCTTTCACCTTGTCTTCGGCCGTCGCGAATGGGTTCGCCACAAAACGCTCAGCAGTCAGTTCAGGCCGGTTCCAGTAACCCCTCGCCAGTCCCGCACCGCCGATGTACAGTTCTCCCGGTGCGCCGACAGGAGCCGGATGGCCGCCATTATCAAGAACATAGAGACGGGTATTATCGATGCCCTTGCCGATGGCTCTGTCCCCGTCCTGTAATAAGTGCTGGGTCGCACAGACGGTGATTTCAGTGGGACCGTACTGATTAAACAGGGTAATCCCTGAACGTAAATTCAGGGCATTCAGGGCCTCCCCGCCCGTATGGATAACCTGTAAGGTGGACTGGAATAATTCAG
>NZ_NKHR01000128.1:0-332 GCF_014467285.1 Xenorhabdus sp. PB62.4
CCTTTACCGTGCTTTTTGACGAATTCTGTTCGTTGGCAAAATCGACATTTTACTTCAATCATCGCCATTTAATTTCTCCGAAAAAAGGGGAATTATATACCACCATCAACGGATTGAATACGTGACCCCCTCAGGAATTAAACACTCATTCATTTGTGTTGGACAATCATCTGATTGAAGCGCGTTATTCAGCCGATACTACTCTTAACGCGATGCTCGACTTTCGAGGTGAGTTGAAATGACATAGCCGCTCCTTTATAACTTTAAGTCGCCAAACTGAGAGAAATAAAGGAACAAGGGCTATGTCACAGCAAGATTTTATCATTTGGGTG
>NZ_NKHR01000129.1:0-327 GCF_014467285.1 Xenorhabdus sp. PB62.4
TGTAGGCCTCAATAAATTGTTGCTGTTTATCCGCATCAAATTTATGAGGGACGCCCATCGGTTTCTTATAGCTGAACCCCTGACGGTGAAGCCATTTCGTCATTCCGGCCACAGTGAAAGCAATTTGGTCATGTATTCAATCCGTTGCTCTGCTTTAAAGATAGTATTCTCTTTCAATAAAAGTCCCGATAACTTTGTCATGCATCTCAGGGGATTTTGAATAGCCGAGTGTTTTACGATTCAATCGTTTAATTCTGTTGCGAAGTGTAAGATTTTCACGCTCGATACGTTGCGTGAAACTTTTCCCGACGAGGTGTGTATTTTCAG